>DBCM01000146.1 GCA_002293045.1 Flavobacteriales bacterium UBA958
TAGTTTACTTTTCCGCTTAATTCAGCACCCGCTTTGAAACGAACTGATTTTTTAGCAGCAATTTTGATCACTGCACCAGTCTTAGGGTTTCTTCCATTTCGCTCTTTGCGATCTGAAATTGAAAAAGATCCGAATCCTACTAAAGAAATACGGTCTCCTGACTTCAATGCTCCCGTAGAAACATCAACAAACGCATCAAGCGCTCTTTTTGCATCCGCTTTTGACAAATTAGCAGCAGCTGCCATTGCGTCGATTAGTTCTGCTTTGTTCATAATGAATTTTTTTAAAAGGTTAATAAAAACGTTTAACGGGACAAATATATCTGAATATCTTACCCGAAAACCTGTAAGGCTTGAAAAATCTAAGAAAATGTTGAAAAAACTATATTTTTGTTGAAAAGGTAGCTATAAACATGAACTGTTTTTGTGTTTTGTTGTTCAAACCCATGATATGAAAGAAGAGGTAATCGTTATTGGTAGCGGTGTTGGTGGCTTAGCTGCAGCGATTCGTTTAGCCAAATTGGGAAATAAAGTTACCGTTTACGAGAAGAATGAATTTATCGGAGGTAAGGTTCATACCCGAGATTTTAGTGGATATCGCTATGACATGGGGCCATCTGTTTTTACCGAGCCTCATCTCATTGAAGAACTCATTGCGCTTGGTTTGGATCAAAAACCTTTTGAATATCATGCCTTGCCAGAGTCTTTTCGGTATTTTTTTCCAGATGGTACGTCATACACCTTACCAACCGGCACCGAGGAAACTATCAAGGTGTTGGTAGAGGAGTTTGATGAAAATCCGCAACGCGTGCGCGCCTATTTAAATCGTCTCAAAAGAAACTATGAAGTACTCAAACCCGTGTTCATTGAGACGACGCTCCATCGCTTTGCGCACCTCTTTAACAAGCAGTTAATTCCCGCAATTCTCCACATTCCTCGGTATGGCTTACTCACTACCATGAATGGGTTTTCAAACCGATTTTTCAAGCATCCGAAATCGGTTCAACTGATGAATCGCTATGCAACATACAATGGAAGCGATCCGTACAAAACTCCAGGATTACTCAGTATTATTGCTCATTTGGAGCTTAATGAAGCTATTTATTTCCCAAAAGGCGGTATGGTTTCCATTACAAAAGGCTTAGCGGAGGCGGCGCGCTCTTTGGGGGTTGTGCTCCATTCAAACAGCCCTGTGGAATCCATTGAGGTGACGAATGGTCGTGTTGTTGGGGTGCGGGTAAATAATACCGTAGTTCCAGCATCGATCGTAGTTAGCAATGCAGATGCCCACTTCACGTATGAGCACCTGATGCCCACGGTCAAACGGCCAACAAAGATTTTAAATCAAGAATTATCCTCTTCTGCAGTCGTTTTTTATTGGGGAATTAACCGAGAATTCAGCAATTTGGGTGTTCATAATATGTTTTTTGCGAAGGATTATCAAGCGGAATTTAAAGCGATTTTTGAAACAAAAACACTAATAGACGATCCCAGCATTTATGTGCACATCAGCTCAAAAGCGGAACCTTCTGATGCGCCTCCAGGTTGTGAAAATTGGTTTGTCATGGTTAACGCGCCCGTCAATATTGGACAAGATTGGACCGCGTTGGTGGCACAGCTCCGAAAGCATGTTTTAAATAAACTATCTGCGTCTCTCGGGCTAGACATTGAACCCTTTATCGTAACCGAACATGTCAACGATCCTTTAAGGCTTCAGCACACCTACAATGGTAAAGGCGGGTCTATTTACGGAAACAGTTCAAATTCTGCCTTAGCCGCGTTTTATCGGCACCCCAATCATGCGCCGGAGGTGAAAGGCCTTTATTTTGCTGGGGTAACTGTTCATCCTGGAGGAGGAATCCCTTTGGCGGTCAGCGGAGCAAAAATAATTGAGCGTATGGTTAGGGACGATTTTCCGAATTAGGCGCTTGAAC
Organism: Flavobacteriales bacterium UBA958; assembly: GCA_002293045.1. Taxonomy (GTDB): domain Bacteria; phylum Bacteroidota; class Bacteroidia; order Flavobacteriales_D; family Crocinitomicaceae; genus UBA952. The sequence goes on from DBCM01000146.1 coordinate 1,934, forward strand.
CGTTGTAAATCCCTTGAGTAACTTTGGGCGGTCGTTCACCTTTAAATCAAAATATAAGCGTTTAGTTTTTTCTTTACCGCGCTGCGAATATCTGATATTAACGGTACTTAACGCTTCGGTTGAAACAACAGTATAAAAAATGAAACTTCCTTTGGGCGACCTCAGCAAGCGAAGGTAGCGCTCCATGTTTGCTAGATTCCCAACCTGAATTGGATGTTTTTTTGTAGTACCATAGCACCTTGAAGAACTTTTTTCTGTTAAAAGGAGCAAGGGATTTTTCTCAAATCCTTCATATAAAGAATCATTACATGCGTTCAGTTTAATTCGCGGCACTTCAAAGCCTTTTGATTGTGCATTCCTGTAATCGGTGCATGCAAAATCGTACAGTCCTTTTAACTCATAGAGGTAGGCGCGATGATAGTAAGCTACAGCATATTCCCGTTCAATTTGAATGGCTTGTGTTAGATCAACAATGGCGCCATCGTATCGACCGAGGTACATTTTTGTTAATCCGCGATTAAACCATACTTTTCCGTATGCCGGATTCAGTCCAATACAAGTACCGAAATCATTCAGGGCATCTTCGTATTCCCCAATCATATTTTTAGCCATCCCTCGATTATACCATGCATAGGCATCCAGGGGAAGTACTTCAATGGCTTTAGTGAACGATTCAATTGCACCGACATAATCTCCTTGTTTCGCTTTATTTAAGCCTTCTTGATGGTTGATTTCTAAGGCACGTTCTTGGCCTGTAACAGTCGAATAACTGAGAATAATTAGTACGTAGGTTAGGAGTTTTTTCATTCTTTTAGACTTACCCCGATATAAATTGGTGATCGTTGAATAAAATTCTTACGAAACAATTCCATCCCGACCTTATCTACAAATGTACCAGCATCCACGTAATTGTTGAACGCAGAGAATTCCATTGCGTAACCGGGACTCTTAAATGCATATTGTAAGGCTATTCCCGCATCAAACAGGGTTGCATGCTTTACCCCAATAAGTTTTGCAAGTTGAGTAATTTCTTTAACGTCCAACAAGCCACCGTTGCCTGAGGCGATAAATACGATGCTGCCATCTGCCTTTTCTCCAACCAAATTGCGATAGGTACGTTGTCTCCACTTTGGAAAAGAATTGTTTAATATGTAGTCGAAAATCACACCATTTTTCATGGTTGACGGGTGCGCTTGACACGAATATTGGGGAGTGTTTTTGTAGGAGTCAAAAATCGAACTTGGCCCCGCATGCGGGATTCCATCGATTACTTTGAAATAGCCAGAGGAACTACTTTTGGATTGATATTGTTGGCTGCAATAAATCACTTCGCCCAAGGCCTGATTGGAAGGGTCGTAAAAGCTTGCATTGATTAAAAAGCTACTTTCTTTGCGTTCGTTTGCTTCAGAAACCGAAAGCGGAGCAAAATCTCTGTTAGGGTCCGCGACCAGATAAAATTCATTGCTTGTATTAAACGTAAATACATTTACCCGCTGTGAAATGATAAGATTGAGTAAGCGTCCTGCAAGGCCAGGTTGGTTGCGTTTGACATTAATGGAATGGATTCTAACGCTGGGACTCGAATAGGTTTCACTCAGATCAACTGTGTTGGCTTTATCAAGTGGAGTCCATGTACCATTTTCTTCTATGTTCAGCGGTTGAGCTCGGTCGAGTAAATAGGCATAGTTGGTTTCGGAACGAAGCATACTGCATAGAAAACCAGCACTGATAAAAAAGAGTACGAGAAATATATTTTTAAACAGGCCTAGTCCTTTGGTGGCATGTCCCGTTAATTTTCTGATTCCCAATCTTCCCCCGAAGAAGAGTAGCGTAATGGCTAAAAAAGGCATGAGTCCGTTGTAAAAGACCAAGAGCAGCCAGCAACCCATGAACAATCCGAAAACTGCCGCAAAATGAATGAAATTTAATCCGGGTTTGGCCATTCCTCCAAAACTAATAAAATAATATCACGAGGCAAGGAGCGACGTTGAAATTGATGCGATGGATTAGGGTCATAAAGTACTCCAGTCAAGGATTTTTTTATTTCTAGACATTAGAACAGGGTCGCCGTGGCAAATCCCAAGCTGTAACCAAGCTGTTTGTTTTTTGTCTGCCATTCCAGATATTTAAGCTGGGATTGAATGTAATTTAGTTCACGCATATTGATTAAGAACAACGAGCTTTCTCCGTTTTCAAACATATTGCGTTCGGCATCCAAGAGTTGTTTGGAGTCGATGGCGGTTCGCTGATAAATTTCTAATTGAATGAGACTGTTCGCCAATTCGATGCGTGCATTACTAATCTTCATGTTGAGTTGGGCGCGAAGTTGGGAGAGACTCAGTTCGGTTTCTTCTACTTTTAGTTTTGCCAAGGCTAGATCCCCACGTTCCTTTCTGAGAAATAAGGGCATTTCTACTGAAAATCCCCATTTATAGTCGTTTATATCCAGATCACTGAAGGGGTTGTAATTCACGGGTTCATTGAGGATGTTATAATTCAATTGAATCGATGGTTTTAATCGGTCGGCTTTTAGTTTTTGATCAATGCTTAGCATGTCTCGTTTGAATCCAGTGATTTTCAAATATGGATGATTTTCAAGAAGTGAATCTTGAATCATTTGGATTTCTGCACTCGGTTTCCAATCTGCGCGAAGGAGGGGAGTAGTTGTTTCACCAAGCGCTAAGGGCTCCTGATTTTCTGTCCATAAATACGTGGATTGTTGGTTGCATTTCTCTCGATAGTTGGCTTCAGCATCTCGCAATAAACTCAGTCGATTTTGTACTTGAAGTCCAGCCTCCACGGTATCAATGTATGCACGGTCTCCTAACAAGGCCGTTTGTTGAACAGCTTGAAATCGCTGCAGGGCTATGTCGTAAGCTTCTTGAAGAATCTCACGAGAATGGTACGCTAAAAACCACTCCCAATAGGCATAACCGGTTTCGTAGAGTACTTTATTTACTTGTAATTGTCGTTCTTCTTCGGTCGATTCTTGATTAATTCTTGCGCTTTTTAAATCCGCTCTTCGCTGATCAATGAGCAAGCCTTGTCCGAGGTTTGCTCCGACTCCACCGTAGAAAAGGCCGCCACTGGGAGTTTTAGCCTGAGGGTCAAGAAAGGATCCTCTGTTGCTTTCTACCCCGGTTTTAAGCGTAAGTCCGTACCATGTAGGGTATTTAATGCCGTAGTCACCGACTGAATAATATTGTTTGCCATCAAAGTATTTTTGGTCTAAGCTTCCATATACCTTCGGGTCAAAACTTCCCTTCGCCTTTAGTAGGTATGCATCTCCATATTTTGGCTGAAGGTCACTCAGTTTAATTAAGGGATGATTCTGTTTAACCATGGAGATAAACGCATCTTCCGTGAGCGGTTGTTGGGCACGAACCACCAGAGAAAATACGAGTATAATTAAAAGAAAATGCCTCATTTTTTGGGAGTTGATTTTGAGTCTTTCGACGTTTTTTCAGTATAAAAATCTGGAGGAAACCCGTTGATGTTTCGCCATAATTCATAACCAATCGCAACATCCTTAAGCAGCAGCATGGCATTTACGCCACCACCTACACGGAGTGCCTTCGGCCAAGGATGGTCTTTTTTATCAGGTGCAATTAGAATTCTAAACATTCCATTTTCGGAACTAAAATTATCGATGGCAAATACAGTGCCTCCAAAGGTACCAAAGCTGTTATTGGGCCATCCGGAAAAAATAATTGCGGGCCATCCATCAAATTGCATACGAACCGGCTGACCTTTTCGGACCAAGGGGTAATCCATGGGACGGATATACATTTCCACGGCTAGATCATAATTGAGCGGCATGATGGTCGCAAGTTCTTGCCCTGCTTTAATGGTCTCACCAATTCCACTGCTTAATATTTTGGTTACGTATCCATCTTGTGGGGCAAGAATGAGGTAATTACCATTACGTATGGAATATCCTGCGGCTTGACTTTGAAGTTTGGTAACATCCACCTCCGCATCGTACATGTTGGTCATGGCCGACATTTTCTCCGATTCGGCTTTCGCTATTTCGTCGCGGTATTTCGCCTCGGTAGACCGAACTTCAACTTTCGCATCGATCAGGTCGTTTCTACTTTGTAAGAGTTTTTGTTGAGCCGAAATCATGGAGGCTTGAGCGCGTTGCATTGCCATTCGACGGGTTTCTACTTCCGTTTGAGATTTTAAGCCTTGATTCAGTAATTTTTCAAAACGGGTTAACTGATCTTTAGCAATGTCATAATTAGTCTCCGCTGCTTGAAACTCTATACTGTCGGCCGTTATTTTAAGTCGCGCTTGTCGATACTTGATTTTTGCCTGCTGTAATTTAAGTTGAGACGTTTCAATTAACGCATCAATTCGCTGGTCTAATGCGCTTACTTTCTGTTCATAGGAAACTACGCTAAGTTCTTTGTTCTTAATTTGTTGCTGCGTTCGATTGATTAATTGGGGGTCAAAATACCCATCTTTTACTTCCGAAATGACCACGATGGTGTCCCCTTTGTTTACAAAGTCACCGTCTTTTACAAACCAAGTTTCAATCCGTCCTGCAATGATAGAATTAATGGTTTGTGGTCGTTGCTCAGGCCGGAGTGTTGTTATTTTCCCATTAGACCGAATGTTCTGGGTCCAAGGCAACAACATGATAAGCAGGACCAAGCCTCCGATAATGTAAAGTGCTCTTCTTAATTTCGGCGCAGAGACCTCCTGATTTACTTTTTGATAAGCAACAAATTGATTTTCATCAATTTCGTTTTTATTATTCGGTGAAATGTTTAACATACGTGTTTTGTATTAGTTGATTCTACCGTGAGTTAAGGTAATCGTTCTTCCCGCCAATGGAGCCAAGGCAGGTTCGTCAGACTGAATGAGGAAGGTAGTTTGATTAAACGTACCGATTATATCGATGATGGTTTGACGGTCTTCCAGACAAATATCATGCAGAGGCTCTTCCAATAAAACGAGTTTAGGAGAGCCTACCAGCGCTCGAGCAAGTAGAATTTTTCGAATGCAATCTTTGGGCAAAAAATGCCCTTCTGGATTCAATAAGGTATCATATCCTTCCTTCAAAAATTGAATTTGTTTTGATAGGTTAAGTCGATCGCAAAGTTGTTGTACTTCCCCGAAACTGACATAATCTCTTCCGAGGGTTATGTTTTCAAGTACTGTCGCATGTATCAGTAAATCCTGAGAAAGCATATTGCCTATTCGATTTCGAAGAAAAACTCTATTTAAATTTCCAAGTGGAATGTTATTGATGGACAGGTTACCTGCAACCGGTTGATACATCCCGCCAATGAGTCCGAAAATTAGATTCGTAGAAACAGAATTATCCGTTTTAAATAGAATAATATCATTGGGTTTGACCGTAAATGAAACATCTTCCAATAATATTTGGCTTGTGATCTCGCTGGTATATGAAATGTTCACTAAATCAATTTCAAACCCTTGGTCATTCGTAGGAATTTCCATCCCAGATTTATGTTCTAAAGGAAGGTCGGTTACTTGCCCGATTTTTTCAATTGCCGTAAGTAAGTCATACACGGTTTCAAGACTTACAATGAGTTTTTCAACCGAACTTAAAATTAGTAATATAATAATTTCCGCGGCTACAAACTGACCAATGTTCATGGTTTGATTAATCACTAAAACCCCACCGATCACTAATAAAGCCATCGCAATAATTGCCTTGAAACCTATTAAATACAGGTATTGTTGCTTGAGGATCTTGAAGTGCTCATTGCGGCTTTTTAAGTATTCAACCAAATATTGATCGGTCCTAAACATTAAATAGGAGGGAGTACCAGCCATTTTAAAACTGAACCTTGTATATGCAATTTGTTGAAGCCAATGCGCAATTTTGTATTTGTAGTTAGATTCCCGTAGGCTTGATCTAAATCCCCGTTCTGCGGTAATGCGAAAAACCAAGATCAATAAAATGATCAACGCAAGCCCGAAGAAAATAAAAAAACTGTGATAAAAAGAGAGTAAAATTAGACCGAAAACAATCTGTAAAGACGCTGAAGCAAAGTCTAAAATTAACTTAGAAAGTCCTTTTTGTATGGTAATGGTATCAAAAAAACGATTCGGCAATTCAGGCGCATACTTGTGTGCCAGCGCTTCGGCATTAATTAAGGGAATCCTATCTGTGAAATCTAATGCAGATCTAACGAAGATGCGCTGTTGAAGGTTTTCCGTTATGCGCATTTGTGCAATGTTCAAGAGGCCAGAAACAATGATGGCTAACATGACAAGAACTACTAAAACAATCCATGAGGTACTCACCCTTCCCATTTGGATGAAGTTCACTATGGCTTGAATTCCGATGGGCAAGCCGAGGCCAACGACTCCACTGAAGGCCGCAAAGATGTACACGTTTCGGATTTCACCATTATCGGGCTTGAGCATTGATAATAGCCGTTTAAATGGGGTCATTGCTTCTGCTTTCATTCCAGTACTTTTTGTATAATTAGTTGTGAAAATGCCTCAACGGCATCTTTCTCAGGGTTAGAATTGGTAAGTCTTGGTAGGTGCACCGAAAAAAACCGTTGTTGATTGGCATTTTCCATCAGCGTCGAAATCAACATTTCTGGATAGGGAAACGTCGGATTCAGTTGCTTAACATAGGTCGCTACGGTTGATACAATCGACTTGTATAGAAGATAGATTCCATCTTGATTTTCTAAATCTACAGATTTGGTATGTAGGGCTTTTCCAGACTCCTGAATTACCAGCTGCTTTAAGGATAATTCTTCCGCTATAAATCCAAATTGTGCAGGGTCAGGCAATCCTGTAAGTACCCTAATAGAATTACTTAACTTGAGCCTTGGGTCTTCAATGTTTGCGGTTGCTAACATCAATCGGTATGCGATGATTTCCCAATACCAATTGATTAGATAAAGCAAGAACGAATGTTTGTTTTCGAAGTATCGATAGATGGTCGCCTCCGTTGATTGAATATTCTGTGCGAGCTTTTTAAAGGTAAACGCCTCAAATCCAAGTACATTTATTAAGTCGATCCCTTCTTTTAACATCTTTAATCCGATGTCAGAGCTTTTCGGATCTTTGAGGAATAAGTTGGCATTCACTTGAATTGTTATACTCATTGATAGGCTTTAATTCATGCAAAAATAATAGTAATACTATCATGATTGAAAGTAATAACATTTTTTAGCAAAAATAATCTCGATACCTAGGTGCCGCAGAACGTTTGATGACCCAAATGTTCTTCTTGGGTTGGTGGATTCATCCAAGGAATTCGCTCCGCATCAAAGATGTATGGATTGCTCCAGATGTTTAAGGCCTCTTGAAACCGTTGCTTTTTTTCGGGGTTTGCATCCCACTGAACAGTTTCGGATAGTAGCGATTCAACGATGTGATTTCTTGGGATGACCACGGGATTTGCTTCGGCCATGCATTGAAGTCGCTCTTCCATTGAATACCCGAGTGTTTCGGCCGTTTCATTCCAGGAATTTTTCCAGGCACGGAAGGCGGGGATATTCCAAGGGTTTATGGCATCGGGTAGGGCGTGACTCAATCCAGCAAAGGTATTGGTGTAATCGACCGCGTGAAGTTGCATGAGGGTAAAAAGCTCTTTTACAAGGGAGTTACTGATTGAATCTGCTATTGGAAAACCAATTTTCTTGGCCATTACGCCATTATATCTTTCTGTCCATTCTTGGTCAAAGGATTGAATCAGGGCTTTTGCCCGCTCAATAGCACGGGACTCATCGGAATCTATAAGCGGTAATAGTGCCTCCGTTAATCGAACCAAATTCCATTGGATTATGCTGCCTTGTTGTTCAAAGGCATAGCGTCCTTGAGTATCGATGGAACTAAAAACTGTGTTAGGATGGTATTGATTCATGAAAGCACAAGGACCATAATCAAAGGTTTCCCCGCTGATGGCCGTGTTATCTGTATTCATGACACCGTGAATAAATCCTACACGCATCCATTCCGCAATTAATTGAAATTGGTTGGTAGCTACCGAAGAAATGAATTGAACAGCCATATTTTCAGCCGCTCTGCATTGCGGATAAAGTCGGTCAACCGCATAGAGTAAGAGTGCTTCAAGGTCTTCCGTGGTTAAAAAATATCGCGCGTATTCGAAGGTTCCAACGCGCAGGTGACTTTTCATGATTCGTCCGAGCACCGCTCCAGGTTCTTGTCTTTCGCGGGTAATTGTTTCCCCGGTTGCGATTACTCCAATGGAACGTGAGGTTGGGATTTTTAATCCATCCATTGCTTCACTTACCAGGTATTCTCTCATCATGGATTTTACGGTTGCCTTGCCATCACCACGTCTCGCATAGGCTGAAGGACCGCTGCCTTTTAATTGAAGGTCGAATCGTTCCACATCATCTACAAATTCTCCAATGACTAGGGCTCTACCATCACCCAACATGGTGAAATGTCCAAACTGATGCCCCGCATAGGCTTGAGAAAAGGCATGGGGTACTTCTAATGATTTGTCATTGGTATTCGTGCTAATCAATGCGCTAAGATAGGCAGGAGGAATACTTAGTTTGGCTAAAAGGGCTTCGTTTTCGATTAACAGGTTCGGCGATTGAAAGCGAAGTGGCTTCGTGTAAGAATAAAATGCAGCGGGAAGGGTTAAGTATGTGTATTCAAGATTGAGCATCGGCATGGCGATATGCGTAGGAAATTAAGTCCGTGATGTCCACATAATGCAATGCTGCTTCTGCCGTTGCTTCAAGTTTCACCAAGGGAGCCTTTCCAGCTACAAAAGCTTCCTTCCAGCGCAGCGCACAGAGACACCAAAAATCACCTGGTTTCAAACCAGGAAAATTATATTGGGGAATAGGCGTAGATAGGTCGTTACCCACGGATTTGGAAAAGGTCAAAAACTCCTGCGTCATTTGAGCACAAACCACATGTCGCCCCTGATCGGAGTCATCTGTTCTGCATAATCCATCGCGAAAATATCCCGTTATTGGATCCATACAGCAGGGAATCAACGGGTCTCCAAAAATGTTCTTCATTAGGTTCTTTGACAAAGGTAACAAACAATGGACTTTAAAAGTTTACATTGCGTTATATTCGTCAGGTTTATCACCAAAAGTTCCAAGCGATGAGAATTGTCGCCCAAAAGGCAGTCATTCCCGACAGAAATCCAACTGAACCCGCTATACGTTTTTTCTTTTTGGCAACGCTCATATAACCCTTTTTATAGGATTCGTCAGTACTTAGCAAGAGGTTGTTTGGGTTATTCTCAGAGCTTAACTTAGTCGGTGGTACATAAGCGATAACAGTACCGGCAACCGCAGGAGCTATAAAAAAATGAACTACCCCCATCAGCGCTTCTCCGACAATCATTCCTACATCAGGTTTATAGTATATTTTCGCATCCTCCATTCCGAGTTCAAAGGAACTGGTTGAATTAGGTACTACCATTGTTTCATCAAATCGATCTTTGGTTCCATTTGAAAATTTTAATACAAACGTTTGATTCTTTAACATCGTTTGAACATCACCAATGCGGTATTTATACTGAAAAAAAGAAATCAAATCAGGTTCAATACCGACAACTTTGCAAGGAATAATCAATCCTTCCTTAGTAATCAATGTATCGTTCTCGTAGGTTTTAAGTAGATCATTCCCTTGCTTTACCAAGATAAACTGCTGGGAAGGAACCATTAAAACTTCCTGCATGTTTGTGTCACTGATGTAACTGGTAAAATCGGCAGAAAAATCTATAATTTTGGCAGTAATTATATTCCCTTCCCTGGTAACAAGGGTATCCTGCGCTTTAAAGGTACCGAAGAAAAAAGCGCAACAAACGACAATAAAATATTTCAATGTTTTCATTAGCCTTTGCGTGAATTGAACCCAATAAAGAAACTCAACCTAAACCCTGAATTTTCGTTTTCATTGATCCATGTGCCAGTAGCACTGTCATACTTTTCGAGCTGTTTTTTGATATTAGGCGAAAAAGCAACGTTAAAGGGGAAGGTGATTTTTCCCACCTTGAAGGATGCTCCAGCAGCCATGACAATACCAAATCCGGCCAAGGAAGCAGAAGGTCCAACTCCAACTTCAATTCCGTTCGCTCCACGAAATCCTAACAGGATGTTAGCGCTTGGAAGAAATAATCCTTGTTCAAGTCCTCCTATGAGTGGGACAAATTCTACCAAGCCCGAAGCTCCGTTTTCTATGGTGAAAATCCGAGTCTCAAATTGCCATCCGAATTGTGATACAAACGGAGAAATATCCACGCGATTGAAGGCATGTGCGATCCGGGTACGCGTAGTTCCTTCGCTGAGGTAGGTCAAACCAACCCTGGGACCCCCATAACGCTTCGTAGGTACAAGCATTTCATCATCTACAGGGTCAGGCTTTGTTTTGGTCTTGGTATTGGAATTGGTATTGGTTGTATTGGTAGGGATTGAAACGATTGGAGTTGGATTAATGGTTTCAACAGTTCCGTTTTGGTAGGTAATGGAGCTTACGTCGGAAAGGTTTAAGGAATAGGTAGGACCATCCGCGACTTTTTTAAATTTAATCAGGGTAGGCGTAAGTTCAAGAACGCTGCCACTCACTTGAGTTCCGTTTCGAAAGGTGATTAAATCCTGTGCCACCAAAATCCCGAAGGAACATGCGCTTAACAATAAGGTAAATAATATTTTCATGGTATATGATTTTGAGCAAATTTAATTATTTCGAAACAACATTGTTTTGACAATTTTAAAACTCCAAACAGCGCACTTGCGAATTATGTAACTTTAGGCTACACAGTTATGGATTAGTAACTGTTATTGTACCAAAATAATGATGGTGCCAATGATCCCTGCTAAACCACTGAAGTATGAAATGAGTGCATCTTTCACTTTACGCTTTTTAGCTTCTTTAGCATAAGCAAGTTTATAGTCAGGCTCTGATTTAAGCAAGGCATTATTGGGATTTAATGGATTATCAAGTTTGGTTGGCTTAACACATGCAATGGTAATTCCAGCCACCATCGGATAAAACATTATGGAAGAAATTCCCAGGAGTACCTCTCCAACGATTACGCCGGTTCCTGTTTTATAATATATTCTGGCATCGGATTGAGCAAGTTTAACCAACTGTTCCTTGGAAAACTTTGAAGCAAGAGTATAGTCACTGTAGTTTTCGACAGTACCATTGGCGAACTTAATCAGCAATATATCCTTCTGGTCAGTGGTTACAGGGGTGGTGATATGTCCATTGTATCTAAAATAAGAGATGGAATCGGGTGAAATTGCGAGTATCTTTAGAGGAATGATGGCCCCATTTTTTAAAATGAGTGTATCGTTTTTATACAAGATTTCAGCGGGGGAATTCGCTTTTTTGATTAGCAGTAAATCATCCAATGAAATCAGGTTTAATTCTTCACTAAGTTTTGCTCGGAACGTTAAATATCCGTCAACCTGTTCGACAACTATTCCCGTTAGAAAATCTCCGGATTTTTTAATCAGGGTATCCTGAGCAAATACACCAACTCCCAAGCAAAAAAACGCAAGAGTGAGTTTGATTGAGTTCCGCATTAGCCCTTACGAGAATTAAATCCAACCAGTAAGCTCAGTCTAAATCCGGAATTTGTGGTTTCACCCGGAATTGTTTGATACGTCCCTGTATTCCAATCATACACTTGTTCATCTGGGAGAATTTTCTTGATGTTTGGACTAAACGCGATGTTGATAGGGAAGGTGATTTTTCCCACCTTGAAGGATGCTCCAGCGGCCATGACAATACCAAATCCAGCCAAGGAAGCAGAAGGTCCAACTCCAAACTCGACTCCATTTGCACCTCGAAAACCAATTATTCCGGATGCGCTCGGTAAAAACAATCCTTGTTCAATTCCACCAATCAGAGGAATAAATTCAATTAGTCCAGCAGCTCCATTTTCTAAGGTGAAGATACGCGTTTCAAATTGCCACCCAAATTGTGATACAAACGGAGTGATATCTGCCCGATTAAATGCATCAGCAATCCGAGTACGCGTGGTTCCTGCACTGATGTAGGTTAAGCCTACCCTTGGTCCCCCGTAGCGCTTCGTGGGAATGAGCATTTCATCTTCAATAGGGTCGGGTCCTGCAGGTGTATTGGGTTTATTTGAATTAGATACAATCGGAGCAGGGCCATAATTCTCAACCGTACCATTTTTGTATGTGATGGAGCTTAAATCCGTTAGATTCATTGAGTATACAGGTCCGTCGCTTGTCTTTTTAAATTTTACAAGGGATGGAGTCACCTCCAAAATGCTTCCGTTAATTTGCGTACCATTTTTAAGGACAATAAGATCCTGTGAAAATAAAACACTTGTTATTACTAGGCTTAATGCCAGCGACAAAATAGTTTTCATGTAATTTAAATTTGATGATTACAAAATTAGTAATTTTATTAAACAGGTCGATTTGCGGATTTGACAACTAGGTAAAAACAAGTTGTGATATAAGTAACTTAGCGAATACAACATCTTTTTCAAAAATGAATCTCTTTTGCTTTCTTCCAGTGATGCCCTGGCGTTTCTTGTCCTTCGTCTTGCCAGCCTTGAAAAACCTTGAGCATATTGCGTTTGTCAGGAATCAAATAAAAGTAATCACCTGACCCGGCATACCAGCTCCCACACGCAGCGATTGCATTTGATGGAATGTCCATGTCGGAAAATTGACTTTTTTCAACGAGTGCTGCATCTCCCATAACTTTTGCAACTAAGGTGGTTTC
>DBCM01000088.1:0-29263 GCA_002293045.1 Flavobacteriales bacterium UBA958
CGAGGGGTACATTGTAACCAACAATCACGTCATCGAAAATGCAGCGGAAATCCATGTAATTCTCAACGACAACTCAGAATATACAGCAAAGGTGATTGGTGCTGACCCTTCCACGGATCTTGCCGTATTAAAAATCGAAGGCACGGGAACCTTTGTCCCAATGAAGTTCGGAAACAGCGACGCCCTAAAAATTGGAGAATGGGTATTAGCCGTTGGGAATCCCTTTAATCTTACGTCCACCGTAACTGCTGGCATAGTAAGTGCAAAAGCACGAAACATTAATTTACTCTCAGACCGAACGGATAAAGACGTGGTTCCAATTGAATCATTTATTCAAACGGACGCGGCTGTAAATCCAGGCAACAGTGGGGGCGCGCTTGTAAATACCAAAGGAGAATTGGTAGGGATTAATACCGCGATTGCTTCTCAAACCGGCGCCTATTCTGGGTATTCCTTTGCGATTCCGGTAAATCTTATGGAAAAAGTCGTAAAGGACTTAATAGATTACGGCTTAGTTCAACGTGCCTATTTAGGCGTACAAATCTCTTCGATCAATCAAGAATTAAAAGAAAAAGAAAAGCTACCCAACTTAAAAGGGGTTTATATTAATAGTGTAGTTGACGGCGGCTCTGCGGAGAAAGGAGGATTGAAGTCCGGAGATGTATTCCTGAAGATTGGAGTAAAAGAAGTCAATTCACCTGCCCAATTGCAAGAAGAAATAGGAAAGCGTAGACCCGGCGACAAAGTGGTAGTAACGGTCCGCAAAAAGAACGGTGACGAGGAAGTGCTTGATTTAGTTCTTCGAAATAAAGACGGGGAAACCGAATTATTGAGCAAAGAAGAAATTACCAAGAATTTTGCGCTCGGAGCTACCTTTGTTGAATTAACCGATAAAGAAAAGAAGGACCTAAACATTTCTAATGGGGTTAAAGTAAAGAGCATTACCACCGGGAAATTGAAGTCAATTGGAATCACTGAAGGAACGATCATCACCAAGGTAAACAACGACCCAGTTGACAACATCGAGGAGCTAACCAGTAAACTAAATGGGGTAAACCGGGGGGTATTATTAGAAATTGTCACCCCAAGTGGCGCGAGGGATTACAAAGGCTTAGGGCTCTAGGTTACAAAAAAGTTACTAAACTGGAATGGTTGAAAAGTTGTTGAAAATCGAGAGATAAAAATTTTAAATTACACATTTTTTCATTTTACTTTGCTCAACAACATAAGTAACTAAACATTCCTTAAATTATCTAATGAGACAGTTAAAAATAACCAAATCTATTACGAACCGCGAAAGTCAATCCCTGGATAAATATCTACAGGACATTGGCCGAGAAGAACTAATTACAGCTGAAGAAGAAGTTGAGTTAGCGCGCAAGATTAAAGCAGGCGATCAAAAAGCCCTAGAAAAATTAACCAGAGCTAACCTCAGATTCGTTGTATCTGTTGCTAAGCAATATCAAAACCAAGGGCTTACCCTACCCGATTTAATTAACGAAGGTAACTTAGGTCTAATTAAAGCAGCACAAAAATTTGATGAAACACGCGGATTTAAGTTCATCTCTTATGCCGTATGGTGGATTCGTCAATCCATTCTTCAGGCTTTAGCTGAACAAGCGCGTATTGTTCGTTTACCACTTAATCAAGTAGGTTCATTAAACAAGATCAACAAGGCATTCTCACGCTTAGAGCAAGAGTTTGAACGTCCGCCTTCGGCTGAAGAATTGGCAGAAGCGCTCGAGGTTCCAGAAGAAAAAATTAAAGAAAGTCTTAATGTTTCTGGTCGTCACGTATCTATGGATGCCCCACTTTCAACCAATGAAGATGGAGGTACGTTAATCGATGTTATGGTGAATAACGACACGGCACGTACTGACTCTGGCTTGATGGCAGAATCCTTACAGCGAGAAATCGAACGTTCACTGAGCACGCTAACCGATAAAGAGCGTGAAATCATTCGCTTGTTTTTCGGTATCGGAATGAATCACGGACTTACCCTAGAGGAAATCGGAGCGAAATTCAACCTTACACGCGAACGCGTTCGTCAAATCAAAGAAAAGGCGATTCGTCGCCTGCGACACACTTCGCGAAACAAACTATTGAAATCTTATTTAGGATAACATATTAGGCTGCGTTTTCGCGGCCTTTTTTTTTAGTTTATTTTTTCATCATCAATCAACAACAACATGAGTGTATCACTTGGCTATGAGCAAGAGCTCAAAAATCACATTGAACAGGAACGAGCAGCTGTAAAACTGCAAGGAAAGGTAGGTGAATTATTATATGATCAAGGCATTGAATTAGTGCTTTTTCGTCACCACCTACTCGACGTTACCATTTCTGAAATCCTAAACCTGCACGAATATGCAGCAAAGGTGGTAAACAAACCCATTGACGTATTTACTACGGCAGAAATGGCTGAGATTATTGCTTCGATGAACTTAGCTCCATCCAAATTAGACATCGGCAAACTCGCAAACGAGTGGTCAACCGAAGGAAATGGAATGTCGAAACTTGAGTTTCTTCAAAACAAACTAGGTAACTTCAATGAAACAAGCGCTCCCACTTTTGAGCCACGAGATGTGGTACTTTACGGATTCGGTCGAATTGGTAGACTCGCTGCGCGCGAATTGATTCGTCAAGCCGGAAAAGGTCAACAGTTAAGACTACGAGCCATTGTAACCCGCGGAAACACAGACAAGGACATTATAAAACGTGCTTCATTACTCAGTAACGACTCAGTTCATGGTGCATTTAAGGGAACCGTTAATGTTGACCTAGAACGCAAGTGCCTAATCATTAATGGACAGGTGGTTCAAATGATAGAAGCCTCAGCACCGGAAGACGTTGATTACACGGCGTTCGGAATTCATAATGCATTGGTTATCGACAATACCGGTATTTACACGAATAGAGAAACCTTATCGCGTCATTTAAATGCTAAAGGTGTTTCAAGGGTACTGCTTACAGCACCTGGAAAAGAAATCCCAAATATCGTGTTTGGAATAAACCAAGGTACGCTCGACCTAGAAAATGAGAAGATTTACTCTGCTGCCTCTTGTACCACCAATGCAATTAGTCCGATTCTAAAGGTCATTGAAGACAAATTAGGCATAGTAAAAGGTCACATCGAAACGGTACATGCGTATACCAACGATCAGAATTTGTTGGATAATATGCATAAGAAAGTTCGACGAGGTCGTTCTGCAGCCATCAACATGGTTATCACTTCTACAGGTGCAGGAAGTGCGGTAACCAAAGTAATTCCTTCGCTTCAAGACAAATTAACGGCAAATGCCGTTCGTGTCCCTACACCAAATGGCTCATTGGCGATTTTAAGCTTAGAATTGAAAAACGAAACAAGTATTGAAGCAATCAATGAGCTCATCAAAGATGCTGCATTAAACGGTGATCTTGTTAACCAAATATATTATTCGTTTGACCCGGAACTAGTTTCTTCTGATATTATTGGAAACACGTGCTGTTCCGTATATGATTCAAACGCAACCATTGTTTCGAAAAATGGAAAGAACGTAGTGCTTTATACTTGGTACGACAACGAATTCGGATATACCAAGCAAGTGATCCGTTTAGCAAAGTACATTTCGAAAGTACGAAGAGCCATATATTACTAACTGATTAAACACCTGTTGTTGAAAAAATAGCCGGTGTGAAATGCCTTGGTCTTTGATTAAGCGTAACTTTGTAGCATTAAAAACTATAGAGTAAGCAGAATATGGCTGATATTTTTGAAAAAATCCAAGCGAATCGTGGTCCAATCGGAATGCACGCGAAAGAATCACATGGTTATTTTACGTTTCCAAAATTGGAAGGCGACATTGGTCCGCATATGAATTTTCGCGGAAAAGAAAAACTAAACTGGTCGTTAAATAATTATTTAGGCTTAGCGAATCATCCAGAGGTTCGAAAAGCTGATGCGGATGCAGCAGCTAATTATGGATTTGCGATGCCAATGGGCGCGCGCATGATGAGTGGTAACTCCGACTTTCACGAGCAGTTGGAGCGTGAACTGGCGGATTTCGTATCGAAAGAAGATTCAATTCTTGTGAATTTCGGTTATCAAGCGGTGGTTTCTGCCATTGATTGTTTAGTTGATCGTCACGATGTGATTGTTTACGATGCGGAATCTCATGCCTGTATTCTTGACGGTGTGCGACTTCACATGGGCAAGCGTTATGTGTTCAAGCACAATGACATCGAAGATTGTGAAAAACAATTGCAACGCGCCACTAAATTAGCACAAGAAACTGGAGGAGCCATCTTGCTTATCACTGAAGGCGTATTTGGTATGCGCGGTGATCAAGGGATACTCAGAGAAATTGTAGCGCTCAAGAAACAGTACAGTTTTCGTCTTTTTGTAGATGATGCGCACGGAATCGGAACCCTAGGGAAAACTGGTGCGGGAACTGGCGAAGAACAAGGGGTACAAGATGACATTGATATTTATTTTGGAACTTTCGCAAAGTCATTTGCTATGATTGGAGGGTTTGTAGCCAGTGACGCACAAGTAGTTGAATATTTACGCTACAACATGCGCTCTCAAATCTTTGCTAAAGCGATGCCGCTCCCATTAGTCGTTGGTGCGCTGAAACGCTTGGAATTAATGAGAACCATGCCCGAGTTAAAAGACAAATTGTGGGAAATCACCAATGCCTTACAGACGGGCTTGAAGGCAGCTGGTTTTGAAATCGGACCAACAAATTCCTGCGTAACGCCGGTATACATGAGTGGGTCTATTCCTGAATCCACCAATTTGATTTATGATTTACGAGAAAACTATAATGTATTTTGCTCGATGGTGGTTTACCCAGTGGTACCGAAAGGAATGATTATTCTGCGATTAATTCCAACCGCGGTGCACACGATGGATGATGTAAACTATACCATTGAGTGTTTTTCTAAAATTGTCGATAAACTAAAGAATGGTGAATACATGAGTGAGACCATCGCAAAAGTGTAAGAAACAAACCAATTGAACATAAAAAAAGGAGCTCAACGCTCCTTTTTTTTATGGCTTAGATTTCATTATTCATCTTTTCCGGGATTTGCTTTCTTTGCCTTTTGCTTTTTTACCTTCAGGCTTAGCTCTTCTTTCCCGTCTTCAAAATCCATCAGCACAGTATCGCCTTCGGCCATGTTGGAATTGATGATTCCTTCCGCTAAAGGATCTTCAATGAACTTCTGGATTGCTCGTTTTAATGGACGTGCGCCAAATTTTTCATCGTATCCACGATCCACAATAAAATCTTTCGCTTTTTCTGATAATTCCAAGTTATATCCCAGGGACTTGATGCGAAGAATTAATTTATCCAATTCCAAATCAATAATCTTATGAATATCCGCTCTCGTCAATGAACGAAACATGATCATATCATCAACACGATTCAAAAACTCCGGAGAAAATGCTTTTCGAAGTGCATTTTGGATTACCGCTTTCGAATTCTCCTCCTTCGCCTCTTCCTTAGCTTTGGTACCAAAACCTACTCCTGTACCAAAATCTTGTAATTGTCTTGCACCAATATTCGAAGTCATGATGAGAATTGTGTTCTTAAAATCAATCTTTCGACCAAGGCCATCAGTCATGTGTCCGTCATCAAGCACCTGCAGTAACAAATTGAACACATCGGGATGGGCTTTTTCTATTTCATCCAATAAAATAATAGAATACGGCTTTCTTCGAACCTTTTCAGTCATTTGTCCACCTTCTTCATACCCAACATATCCCGGAGGGGCACCAACCAATCTGGAAATACTGAATTTTTCCATGTACTCGGACATATCAATTCGGATCAAAGCATCCTCCGTATCAAAGAGATACTTTGCCAATACTTTTGCCAATTGTGTTTTTCCAACACCTGTAGGCCCTAAAAAGAAAAATGAACCGATGGGTTTATTCGGGTCTTTTAACCCAGCACGGTTGCGCTGAATCGCCTTCACGACCTTCATTACCGCCTCATCTTGACCAATTACTTTACCATTTAACGCATCGTTCATGTTTACCAGTTTTCCTGACTCGGTTTGTGAAACTTTCGTCAACGGAATGCCGCTCATCATGGAGACCACTTCAGCCACATCTTCTTCTGTGATGGTAATGCGATTATTTTTTGAGGACTCCTCCCACTTGCGTTTTTCTTCTTCTAGTTTTTCTGAAAGCTTACGTTCAGTATCTCTAAACTCCACCGCTTTTTCATACTGTTGCGCTTTAATTACTTCACTTTTCCTAACCTTAATGTTCTCGATTTCTTGCTCAATTTCTACAATTTCTTTCGGAACATTGATGTTGGTAATGTGTACCCTCGACCCTACTTCATCGAGTGCATCAATGGCTTTATCGGGAAGGTGACGATCGGTTATGTATCGTTCGGTAAGTTTAACACACGCATTGATTGCCTCTGGCGTGTACGTTACTGAGTGATGCTCTTCGTAACGTTCCTTGATGTTGTGTAAAATTTGAATCGTTTCATCGATGGTCGTTGGCTCAACGATTACTTTTTGGAACCGTCGCTCAAGCGCACCATCTTTTTCGATATATTGACGGTACTCATCCAAGGTTGTTGCTCCGATTGCTTGGAGTTCACCACGCGCTAAGGCTGGCTTGAACATGTTGGATGCATCCAAAGACCCACTTGCTCCACCCGCACCAACGATGGTATGTATTTCATCAATGAATAAAATAATGTCTGGGTTCTTCTCTAATTCCTGCATAACCGCTTTCATGCGCTCTTCAAATTGCCCCCGGTATTTAGTGCCGGCCACCAAAGACGCAAGATCTAAGGAAACAACGCGCTTGTTAAAGAGAATTCTAGAAACTTTTCGCTGTACGATACGCAAGGCTAATCCTTCTGCAATGGCACTTTTTCCAACGCCCGGCTCTCCAATTAAAATGGGATTGTTCTTTTTACGTCGTGATAGAATTTGACTTACTCGCTCAATTTCTTTTTCTCTCCCCACTATCGGATCCAAGCGTCCTAGCTCGGCCATCTTGGTTAAGTCGCGACCAAAATTGTCGAGTACAGGAGTTTTAGATTTTGAATCTGCTTGACGCTTGGGCATTCCTCCCGCATCGTCATCTTCTTCATTATTTCCAGGGAACTCAGCCTTTGGAAATTTATTTTCTTGATTCATTGACATATATTCTTCTTTAAGATTTTCATACATAATACCATATTTATTAAGGACCTTGCAAGCTACTGAATCTTCATATTTTAAAATGGTGAGTAAAATATGAGCGGTACCGATCATGTTTGACCTGAACAACTTAGATTCTAAGAACGATTGCTTAAGGATGTTTTCAGCTTGTTTAAGCAGTGGAATGTTGGTGGGTAAAAAAACTGAATTCGTTGAAGATTGCTTCAGTATAGACTCCAGCTCTTCTGTTAGTGTTTCAAAGGAAACATCGAATTCTTTGAGTAAATCAAATGCTTTCCCTTCATTCAATTTAATAACAGCAAGTAACAAGTGCTCAGGAGCCACGAATTCATTCTTCAGCCGAACCGCCTCTTCCCTACTAATGCGTATTAAATCTTTTACTCTTGGCGAAAACTTTGCCTCCATGCTCCAATATTATTAATGCAAATATAATTCTAATCTTTATCCGAAGTTCAAATTCCCTAGGAGTTGAAACAAGATTATTCACAATTAAGTTACAGCTGGCCATTTATTCACATGTAAGCACCTAAATTGTTAGTAAATTCCTTATGAATCGGGTCATTTACGCAGGTCGTTTCCCTATTTTTGTGTTTCTAACTAAATTTATAATAATAGGGCTCGAAGATTATGGCAGAAGGTGAAAAAATTATACAGATAAATATTGAGGATGAAATGAAATCTGCATACATCGATTATTCGATGTCTGTGATTGTTTCTCGGGCGCTGCCTGACGTACGCGATGGGTTTAAGCCTGTACATCGACGTGTATTGTATGGTATGCAAGACTTAGGTGTTTATTCAAATCGTCCATACAAGAAATCAGCGCGTATTGTCGGTGAAGTGTTAGGTAAGTATCACCCACACGGGGATAGCTCCGTATATGACACCATGGTACGTATGGCGCAGGAATGGTCCTTACGTTATCCCTTAGTAGACGGACAAGGTAACTTTGGTAGTGTGGATGGCGATTCTCCGGCAGCAATGCGTTATACAGAAGCAAGATTTAAGAAGATTGCTGAGGAAATGTTGGAAGATCTTGACAAGGAGACGGTTGATTTTAGACCAAATTTTGATGATAGCTTAGAAGAGCCAACAGTTTTACCAACAAAAATCCCTAACCTATTGGTGAATGGTGCTTCTGGAATCGCGGTGGGTATGGCTACCAACATGGCACCCCACAACCTCTCAGAAGTGATCGACGGCATTGTCGCTGTGATTGAAGATCCTGAATTACCTGTAGAAGATTTATTGCAATTTGTTAAAGCGCCGGATTTTCCAACAGGAGGAATAATTTATGGCTATGAAGGCGTTCGCGATGCCTTATTAACTGGTCGTGGACGTATCGTTATGCGCGGAAAAGCGGAAATCGAGGAGGTTCAAGGGCGCGAACAAATCATCATCACAGAGATTCCTTATCAAGTGAACAAGGCGGAAATGATTAAAAAAATCGCCGAGCTCGTCAACGATAAAAAGATTGAAGGAATTTCTGATTTACGCGATGAATCAGACCGTAACGGAATGCGCGTTGTGGTGGAAATTAAGCGGGATGCGATCGCGAATGTGGTATTAAACAAACTATACAAGTTCTCGTCGCTACAGACCTCGTTTTCAGTCAATAACATCTGCTTAGTAGACGGTAGACCGCGTCTTTTAAACTTACGTGAAATCATCGATCAGTTTATTTTATTCCGTCACGATGTGGTGGTTAGAAGAACGCGTTATGAACTTAGAAAGGCAGAAGAACGGGCACACATCTTAGAAGGTTTGATCATTGCATCTGATAATATAGATGAAGTGATTGAAATCATCAAAACGTCAGACAGTCCAGACCATGCACGCGAGCGATTATCCGATCGATTTGGATTGAGTGAAATTCAGACGCGTGCCATTGTAGACATGCGTTTACGTCAGTTAACCGGTCTAGAACAAGACAAACTTCGCAGCGAGTACGAAGAGTTAATGAAGTTGATTGCGGATTTAAAAGACATTTTAGATCGCGAAGAGCGCAGAATGCAAATTATTAAGGATGAATTGATCGAAATCAAAGCCAAATACGGGGATGCTCGTCGTTCATCCATCGAATATGCGGCCTCTGAAATGCGCATGGAAGATTTAATTGCGGATGAAGAAGTTGTCATTACGATTTCTCACGCAGGTTATATTAAGCGTACGAACCTCAATGAATACAAGGTTCAGAATCGCGGCGGTATGGGATCTAAAGGTTCGACCACCAGAGATAAAGATTTCTTGGAGCATTTATTTGTAGCGACAAACCATAATTACCTGTTAATTTTCACCGAGAAAGGACGTTGTTTCTGGATGCGTGTGTATGAAATTCCAGAAGGAAACAAATTATCCAAAGGAAGAGCGATTCAAAACTTGATTAATATTCCTCAGGACGATAAGGTTAAAGCATACGTAAAAGTTCAGGATTTAACAGACAAGGAATACATTAACAACAACTTCATCATCATGTGCACCAAGCACGGGGTGATTAAGAAAACATCGCTTGAGGCCTATTCCCGTCCGCGTACCAATGGAATCAATGCGATTACCATACGCGAAGGGGATGAATTACTCGAAGCGAAATTAACCAACGGAACGAACGAAATCGTTTTAGCAACATCATCCGGTCGTGCGATTCGATTCAATGAATCTACGGTACGTCCAATGGGTAGAAACGCCTCTGGTGTGCGTGGTGTTACTTTAGCGGGTGGTTCAGACGAAGTGATTGGAATGATTTGCGTTGAAGACATCTTCTCTACCATCTTAGTGGTGTCAGAGAAAGGATTTGGCAAACGCACCTACTTGAACGATCCAGAAGATAAAGAACCGGTTTATCGCATTACCAACCGCGGTGGTAAAGGGGTTAAAACCTTGAACATTACAGAGAAAACGGGTAAATTACTATCGATTCAAAACGTATTCGACGAAGACGATTTAATGATCATCACCAAGTCTGGTGTTACCATCAGAATGCACGTGGATACCATTCGAACTATGGGTAGAGCGGCTCAAGGAGTTAAATTAATTAACCTGAAAGGGAATGCCGAAATTGCTGCTATTGCTCGCGTACCGCGCAGTGAAGACGAGGATGAGGACGCTGAAGTGATTGATGCAGACAACAATGGCGATGAGTTGAGCACCGATGGTATGAATATTGATGAACCAGATGCCGATTCTACGGATGAACTAACCGATAACGAATAATAACTATATGAAAAAAATCAGTTTACTGGTTGCTTTAATGTTTGTTGGAGCTTCCTTCTTTGCACAAAAGTCTAGTATTACAGACGCAGCGCTCAAGTATAAAAAATACAACCCTTTCGGTAGTATGGAAGAAAATAAAAAAGCCCTGACTGGCGCCAAAGCAGATATAGATTTAGCAGCGGTAAATACAGAAACGGCAAACGACCCATACATGCATCGTTATCGTGGGATTATTTATTTTGGATTAATGGAGATTGCCACCTTGGAAGCCAGTATGTCAGGCGCTCAACCCGATGAAAATGTGATTAAGGAGTATGATGCAAAAATTAAAGAGAGCTTCAACGCCGTATTAAATCACGCGAAGGGAAAAGAAGACAAAAAAGCGGTTCTGGAGTTTGTGAATGCAAAATCTCAATTTGTGTTTGAAGCTGGACTGTCTATGTTTAACGCCAAAAACTACGCAGAAGCTACACAGATGTTTATTGGTGCCTATCAAATTTCTAAATACATAAACGTAGAAAATGAAGAGGCAAAAGGAAACACCATGTTAAGTTTCGTACGTGCTACGGATACCTTGATTAAACAACAGAAGTTGGATGACGCAAGCAAACTTGGGGATTTAGTTTATTCAAGTGTTCCAAAAAACATTGAAATTTTAATTTCTCTAATCAATATCAATCTTCAGAAGAATGATATCGTAACCACAGAAAAATATTTGAACGAAGCGACGTCTTTGGATACCACCAACAAATCACTTTTCGTTGTTCTCGGAACCTCATTGATGGAGTTAAAACAACCTTACAAAGCAGAACAAGCTTTCTTGAAAGCCTTGAAAATCGATCAATTTTATCCAGATGCTGTATACCAATATTGCACCTTTATGTTTAACTGGTCAAGAGATATGTCGAATGCGTCTTCAGATTTGAATCCAAAGGACCCAAATGTTGCCAAAATGCAAAAAGAGGCGTTGGAGATTATGAATCGAATTCCCATGTATCTAGATCCCTATTTAGAAAAAATTTCAAACGACAAAACTGCCTTAGAAATCGGATGGAAAGTATACTACATGCTTGAAAACGAAGAAAAGTCAGCAGAACTTAAGAAACGATGGGAAGCCATTAAATAAGACAAAGCCTCGCTCATGCGGGGCTTTTTTTTACCTACAGCTTGTCCGTGGAGTCGTATTAAATTTGTATTTTTGAACTATGTCATTTGTGCATCCAGGGTATTTATGGTTTCTCAGCCTGCTTGCCATCCCCATTATTCTGCATCTTTTTCATTTTAGGCGGTTTAAGCGCTTCTATTTTCCGTCCCTCAAATATCTAAAAGAACAAGAGCAGGAAAAGAAATCAGTAAAAAAACTCCGACGCTTACTCATTTTAATTAGTCGACTTCTCACCTTTTCTGCACTCATTCTAGCTTTTGCACAACCCTTTTTCAAACAAGCGACACAAACAAAAAACGGTATTCCTGTCACGGCAATTTATGTGGATAATTCTCTTTCCATGAGCGCCAAAGGAACAGAAGGGGAATTGTTTTCTGAGGCTAGAGAAATCGCTAAAAACATCATCACTAAAAGTACGGGAAACACCCGCTTTTTTATTGTTACTAATGGTTTTCTAGGCACGGAGCGGAAATTACATTCCAAAGCCACTGCATTGGAAGTGATCGATAAAATAACACTCAACAAATCGCCTCGCGCCATGGAACAAGTCTTGCAATGGCAGCAAGAATACCTTAATCGATATCACCGTGAAATTGCCAGTATTTCCAAAGTGAACAGCGTTTATATTTCTGATTTTCAAAAAAGCACCAATAGTTTTTCCGCATTCAAACATGAGCAAACCCCTTGGAACGAACAGGCGTACATCATTCAATGCCTGCCTCAAAATTCCGATAATTTATTCGTAGATTCTGTTTGGATGGAAAATCCAGTACATAAACCTGGTCAATCGTGTAAATTGAATTTTCGGGTGAAGAATGTGGGTGAAAATGACGCGGAGGATGTCCCCGTGACCGTGCTGTTTGATGGAAAAACCCGCATGACCAACCTATCAATCAATGCACAAAGTAGTGCCACGAGTCATATGTTTTTCACACCCAATACACCGGGATATATGGAAGGCAAGGTAAGTGTGTCGGACCGAAGCATTACCTTTGATGACGATTTTTACTTTACCAACGAGCTGGAAACCCAAGGAAATGTGGTTCTAGTAAATGGTGAGTCCGGTGAAGCCAGCACCGCAAAAGTATTCTCAACTGAACCGTTTTATCAATTAGAAAGTTGCTCGGAATTTTCCTTCAACAAACGCCTGCTTAATCAAGCGGATCTGTTGATTTTGAACGGGATTAATGAACTTCCTTCCGGACTAATCTCTGATGTTAACGCGTTTATTGCACAAGGAGGAAGTGTGTTTTGCATCCCCGGCAACAACATAAACATGACCGATTACAAGCAATTTTTAAATATGCTCGGGCTATCAGGTTTTAATGGAAAAGTAACTACAGGTAATCAACTTTCCGAAATTTCCTATGCCAGTAATTTTTTCAACGGCATGTTCGATAAGCAACAAACCGCTCTGAATTTACCCTTGTTAAAAAGTGTTTATGCCCTCAGGGATTACAGACAAGCAAATGCAGAAGTACTGTTGAAACTAAGGAATCAATTGCCTTTGATGCTTGCCGTAAAACAAAAAGGCACATGTTATCTACTAACCACGGAATTGAGTAAATCCAATGGAGGCTTTACCGCTAATGCCCTTTTTCCTTCCATTTTGTTGAGAAGTGCAGAACTCAGTCTTCGATCCTTTCCCTCCTACTTTACCATAGGGGCTGCAGGGGTGCTTGAAATTCCTAGCAATGCGAATCAAGATGAACCGTTAACATTGAATTCCTCCGCAGAAACATTCATACCAAAGCAAATGGTCACCGATGGAATGGTGCGCTTGCAGCTAAATCAACCCGAACTTAACGAACGCATTACAGAAGGCTTCTATACCGTAAAATCATCCCAGGTCCTTGGAAAACTTGCTTTCAATTTAAATCGAAGCGAATCGAATACCGCCCTACTAAGTCAAGACGTGCTTAAATTTCAGTTTGAGCAGGCAGGGTTTTCGAACGTTTCTATTCAACGCATGCGCGATGGGAATTCAAGTTTTGAGTTCTCGATGGAAAAACCTAGTTCATTTTGGCGTACTTTTGTTTTATTGGCGCTTCTTTTCTTACTGGTTGAGATGGCCATATTAAAATTCTGGAAATCATGAAGATTCTGTTAAAATCAGCACGAATTACGGATGTTGAATCACCACACAACAACACAAGTAAAGACATTCTAATTTCCAACGGCAAGATTGAAAACATCGCCACCTCCATAACCGACTCCGAGGCTATGCTGCTCAATATACCGTCGCTCCACGTGTCGCAAGGCTGGGTTGATTTCAAGGCTGCTTTGTACGACCCAGGATTTGAAGAGCGAGGCGGTTTGACCCAAGGCCTTGATGATGCGGCACTTGGTGGGTTTACTCACCTTGGCGTCTTGCCCTCCGATACTCCGAGCACTGATAACAAGTCGGCGATTGAATACAAGCGACGAATGTCCAGTGGACACTGTGTATCGATGCACCCTATCGGAGCAATTTCAAAAAAGCAAAGTGGGAAGGAGCTTTCTGATATGTTTGAGATGTACCAAGCTGGTACAGTGTGGTTCTCGGATGATCAGCATCCAGTCAATGAGGGAATTCTAACTCGAGCCCTACTCTATTCACGCGATTTTGGCGGTAGAATTCAGGTTACCCCAAGGTCAAATAGTTTTTCATTGGATGCACAAGTGAACGAAGGAGTTGGCTCCACACGCACGGGGCTAAAGGGCGACCCATCGTTGGATGAACGAATTCAAGTCATCAAAGCCATCGAAATTGCCACATATACTCAAACTGCTGTGCATCTTTCCGGAATTTCCACCAAAGAATCACTTGCTCCTATTCAGGCCGCGAAAAAGGCAGGCTTACCCATTACTTGTGATGTACATGTCATGAATTTGTGCTTTACTGAACAAGAAATATTGGATTTCGACACACGATACAAAGTGCTTCCTGTGCTGCGAACGGAGGCAGATCGACTCGCGTTGATTCATGGCTTAACACAAGGTATCATCGATGCTGTGGTTACGGATCATCGCCCATTTGTATTGGATGACAAACAAGTGGCCTTTGATGAAGCGAATTTCGGCGCACCTCAATTACAAACTGCCTATGCTGCCATGTTAAAACATACCGGATTATCAAGCGATGCATTGGTAGAGCAACTTTCTGTAAAAAACCGGTCCTTGTTTGGTATTGCTTCTAATCCCATACAACTTGGAGCAACAGCGGATTTAACCTTTTATGTTCCCGGCTTAGCATGGGAAATAGATAAGAGCTCACGAGCGCAGGCTTGCAACCCCTTTGCGGGTCAAACCCTGATCGGACGTGCGATTGGTATTGTAAATAACGGGATTGTTATGTTAAATGAGCCCGGCCATGTCAGCTAAGGCATTCATCGCTCAATTCCTAAAGAAGGGAAATAAAGTAGGGGCCGTGGCACCTAGCTCACGCTTTTTGGCGGCTAAAATGCTTAAACAAATTCCATTCAATCGCTGTGAAACTATTGTTGAATTTGGTCCAGGCACTGGCGCTTTCACAGGATATATTCAAGAAAAAATGATGCCTAATGCGCGTTTAATCATCATTGAGCTTAACGAAATTTTTTACCACGACTTGGTACAGAAATTTACCCGTTCAAATACGGAAATCATCCAAGGCTCCGCCACAGATTTATCGAAGATCCTATCCGAACGAGGCATTCAGCACGCAGACTGCATCATTTCTTCCCTCCCTTTGGCGATTTTCCATGAAACCTTAAGAGAAAGTATACTGACTTCTGCCCATCAGTGTTTATCTAAAGGTGGGCATTTTGTTCAATTCCAATATTCCTTGCAATCTAAGAAGGCCATACAGCGGCATTTCAACCACATGAACTTGGCATTTACCCCGCTAAATCTTCCCCCGGCGTTCGTTTATAGCTGCAAAAAATAAGGAACTCGCTCAAAGTCCTTATCTTTGCGCAAAATCTAAGAAATGTTATCTGTACAGAATCTATCCCTGCAATTTGGGAAGCGTGTGTTATTTGATGAAGTAAATGCAAAGTTTGTCCAAGGAAATTGTTATGGCGTCATTGGAGCGAACGGGGCAGGAAAATCCACCTTTCTTAAAATTCTAATTGGTGAACAAGACCCCACGACCGGCAGGGTTGAATTAGAGCCTGGAAAACGCATTGCTTTTTTACGTCAAAATCACTTTGAATTTGATCAATATCCTGTTTTACAAACAGTAATCATGGGACACAAGCGCTTGTATGAAATCATGCAAGAGAAAGACACGCTTTATGCAAAAGAAGACTTTTCAGAAGCGGATGGCATGAGAACCGCAGAATTAGAGGGCGAATTTGCAGATTTAGAAGGATGGAATGCAGAAACAGATGCCGCTACCTTATTGAGTAATCTTGGAATCGACGAGAGTAAACACGATCAGTTGATGCAAGAGATTTCAAACGAGTTGAAAGTTCGAATCCTTCTTGCGCAAGCACTATTTGGCAACCCTGACGTGTTAATTCTCGATGAGCCGACGAATGACCTTGACCTGAAGACGATTTCATGGCTTGAAGATTTCTTATTGGATTTTCGAAATACGGTGATTGTAGTATCCCACGACCGTCACTTTTTAGACACCGTCTGCACGCACATTTGCGACATTGATTATTCAAAAATAAATTTATTTACGGGGAACTATACCTTTTGGTATGAAAGCTCACAGCTTGCAGCCAAACAACGTTCAGATAAGAATAAAAAGGCAGAGGAAAAGAAGAAAGAACTCATGGAGTTTATTTCTCGATTCTCTGCGAATGCCGCGAAATCAAAGCAAGCCACCAGCCGACGTAAAATGTTGGATAATTTGGATTTAGAAGAAATTAAACCCTCCTCTAGAAGGTATCCTGGAATTACCTTTCATCAAGAGCGCGACGCAGGAAATCAAATACTTTCAGTTGAAAATTTGGGTAAAAAACATGAAGGAAAATTCCTGTTTCAAGGCATTACATTTACAGCAAACAAAGGAGATAAAATCGCCATCGTTTCTAGGGATTCGGTGGCCTTGACGCAATTCTTTGAGGTGCTGAATCAAGAAACAGCCGCCGATAGCGGTTCCTTTACTTTTGGAACCACCATAAGCACGGCCTATTTACCTAACGACAATCACCATTTCTTTGCGGATAAGGTCAGTTTGATTGACTGGCTTCGTCAATACGCGCAAGGAGATGAAGAACGCGAAGAAGTTTATTTAAGAACCTTTTTAGGACGCATGCTATTTACAGGTGAAGAGGCGATGAAAACAGCCAATGTACTTTCTGGAGGTGAAAAAGTGCGTTGCATGCTCTCCAAAATGATGTTAGCCAAGGCAAATTTCTTATTGATGGATGAGCCAACCAACCACCTAGACTTAGAATCAATTACGGCCTTAAACAATGCCATGATCGATTTTAGAGGATCAATGTTGTTTACGTCGCATGACCAGGCGCTTGTTAATACGGTCGCCAATCGCATTATTGAATTGACTCCAAAGGGTATGATCGATAAGATGATGACCTACGATGATTATATCGCTGATGCTAAAATTGCGCAGCTGCAAGACGAATTATACTAAGGGGCATGGTCGATTACCGCATTAGCCTCTACCAAGCAAGTCGGCATCGGATTCAAGTTCAAGTTACGATTCCTACTCCCGAAGATGAAACCATACTTCGAATTGCCGCCTGGCGTCCTGGCAGGTATGAGGAAGGGAATTTCTCGCGTTTAATATCGAATCTACAGGCTTATCATGGCGTACAACGCATGACTACCCAAAAAATAAGCAAGAATGAATGGATGGTAGATACAAGCCATGTTGACGAAATCCATGTTTCTTATTTGTATTATGGGGCTGAATTAACCGCAGGAAACACCTATTTAGATGAACAAAAACTGTTAATAAACCCAGTTAATCTATTGGTTTACAGTGATTATATTATTAATGATGAAATAAACTTAAGCATAGAGGTCCCAGCGACTTGGATTCTGGCAGGCCTTGAACATAAACCTGACGGCAAGGCGCTTTTCTCAGGGTTAGAAGAGGCATTTGACACCCCGATCTTAGCAAGTCCAAGCATCGCTTCTTATTCGTACAACATTGCAGATTATCGATTTTATATTCATTCTGTTGGTTCGCATGGCATTCCCCACGAACAGCTGGTAAATGACTTCAAAAAGTTTACCGAAAAACAAGTACGGGCCTTTGGTGAATTCCCAACTGCTTGCTTTTCATTTTTATTGATTGGAGTGAATGAACGGTATTTACATGGGGTTGAACATCTTAACAGTACTGTTATTGTACTTGGTCCGACTGAAGATTGGGCGACAAAACGCTATGAATCCTTGTTGGCGGTTTCATCCCATGAGTTATATCACGTTTGGAATGTTAAAACCATAAGACCCTTGGAGATGCTCCCTTACCGGTTCAACCGACCTACCTATTCCCGTCTCGGCTATGTATACGAGGGAATCACCACATTTTTTGGCGATTACTATTTACTTACCGGCGGGTTAATTACCTCCGAGCGTTACCTTCAACTGCTTGAGGAGCAAATTCAAACGCATGTAGATAATGTCGGGAGATTCAACTACTCGCTTGGGGATTCATCGATTGATACATGGGTTGATGGGTATGTAAAAGGCACGCCAGGACGCAAAGTATCTATTTATAATGAGGGTTGCCTGATGGCTTTCATTCTCGATGCTAAAATCCGCGAAGCCACGAATCATAAAGGAACCTTGCAGCACTTGATGAACCGCTTGTTTTATGAATTTGGATTAAAACAAAAAGGCTACAGCGAGTCGGACCTCTTAGTGTTGCTCAACGCGATATCGGGCATTGATTTTACTGGGCTATTTAGGCAATATATTCATGCAGCAAACGGGTATGAATCCCTGCTTCAAGAAGCCTTCGCGTTTTATGGGATTGAACTGAAACAAGAAGTCCCTGCTGAACTTCACAAAGCATTATTGGGCATTAAAATCCTTACCAAAGGTGAAAAAACCTTTATTACAGACATTGCTCCCGGAAGTCCTGCAGAGGTAGGAGGCTTATCTGAAGGGGATGAAATCACATCCATAAACGAATATGCAATTACCGATAATTTGTCCGAAGCACTTGCCTCCTGTGCCCATGAGCTGCTAATGCTTTCAATCCGTCGACGCGGAGAAATCATCGAAAAAACACTGCCCCTCGTTCAGCGAACGTTTTATCCTAAAATCAAGTTGAATATGATTGCGACTGAGCAACACCAAATTAAAAAGAATCGTCAACTTTTTGGTGTGTAATTCGTGCTCGATTTACCGCATTTTTTGTAATTTTGAATAAACAACAAAACCTATGAAAGCAATTTACTGTTTCTTTTTAGCCCTGCCGTTATATGGTATTTCTCAAACGTTTACTTCCATGAATGAAGCGGCAATCGGTGCACTGGCACCCCTTCACTTGTGTGATTCAAATGCAAATATTCAAGCAAACATCACTGGAGCCAATGTCACTTGGGATTTCAGTCAAATTGCTGGTGTTTTTGGAGTAACCAAAGATGTGCAAATGCTGGATGCAACGCAAGATGCTAATTATGTTTCTTTTGCGGGCGCTACCAAATTATATGACATAGGCAGCACATTTCAAACCTTCTTTTCCTCAACGCCAAATGGTCGAACTTCTCAGGGCTTTGTGTTCAATGAAGTCAGCCTTGGCGCTGTGATTGCCAGTTGGAATGTAGATCAAGAAAATGTGATGACATACCCTTTTGCTTTTGGAAATACAGTGAGCGATGTGTTTTCTGGAACGGTTACTTCTGGCGCAACAGGTACAGTGCCAGCCTCAGGAACTTCCTATGCTGCAGTAGACGGGAGCGGCACCCTATTATTACCTGGAGGCAACACCTACAGCAATGTGTTGCGCTATCACCTGAAAGATTCTGCAGTAGCATCGGTTTTTGGAACAAACGTAGCATTTGTG
Organism: Flavobacteriales bacterium UBA958; assembly: GCA_002293045.1. Classification (GTDB taxonomy): domain Bacteria; phylum Bacteroidota; class Bacteroidia; order Flavobacteriales_D; family Crocinitomicaceae; genus UBA952. Next base: position 19,506 of record DBCM01000088.1, read on the forward strand.
CGCGATGTATTTGAATATTACGATTTTACCGTGGGGGATTTACCGATATTTATCACCATGTCTGTTGACGTAAATTCAGCCCTTTTCACTAACAGCAGCACGATGATTCTAAGCAAAGATCAACCCACTTCTTTCGTTGGTTCCTCAGAATTATCGATTCCCGCGGTGACCCTATTCCCAAATCCCGTTACCAATCACCTGCAGCTTTCTGGGGTAGCCCTTGGTGATGCGTATCGGATTGTAACAATGACGGGAAAAACATTAGCTGTTGGGACTTATCAAGGCACTATTGATGTAACAAACGTAAACGCTGGAGTTTATTTTATTCAAATCAATGGTCAAACAGTTGAATTCATCAAATAAGGTTCAAGCTTTCTCTAAGCACTTATTTCCTGGTTGGCATTTTTTATTAGCGCTAATTGTTTTTAGTTCGAAAAGTTACGGTCAAGTATCCCAACAACTGACCCCTGAAATTCAGGCATATTTGTTTCACATTGTTCGGAAAAGCCCGATACTTGAGAACAACGTAGGATCTGCATTTGAGTATGGTGGACCGCTGGTAAGGCTTCCAGACAATAGCATCAACTACGACTCTATCGATAAAATTCTTACTGTATCTCCAAATCTGCTGATTATACGGACCGATGTTTTGGCAAAAAGTCCAAAAGGAATTCTCATTGAAGCCTGCAACAAGACATCAATTTATGAGATCTGCAGGCAGATACAAAAATACGCTGAGGGCGATCCAATAACCGCTTTGCCTTTGCTTAACCGCTACCTTACCTTATTTTTCAACCAGCTTCCCAATGAAATGAAACGCGGAAAACTGTATGAACTGCTTTTAGATCCACTTCAAAGTCCAATACTACTAACCAACTACTCCTTCAATGAGCGGCTTTACAACCTACAATTGAACGGCCATAACAAGGCATCCGATCATAAAATACTGCTGGATGCTCAAGGCAAGGCGATGGATCAAACCATCGAGGAACGCACGCGCAGTTTATTTCAATTATTAGGGGGAAGTTCGACCTTATTTGAAAGTATTTTAATGGCGGCGGGAGATGGGAGTTATACCGAAGGAATGCTTCAGGAACGCGACAAGGATGACCAAGGGAGTTTTAATAAAGGCCTGCCTCGCGCAATCGGATTATTCCCATATGAAATCGAACTGAGTTCCGATAAGAAAACGCTACGAACTAAGCGGATTGCAACACAAGACTTATTTACCGTTGGAAACCAAAAATTAACGCAATTGCATTTTGATGTGTGGGGCTACAACAGCACGAATCAAACTACAGTAATCATCGAAAAAGGAGGACGACAATATCCCTTGTTCGGTTCGCAAACTACGCGGTTTTTAACCCCAGATTCAACATTCTCAACAGGCAATACCTTCATGAAAGTATTGAATGATTTAAACGACGTAACGTATAAAGAACTTAAAGAGCAATTAGAAGGAAAAAATGGGTTAAATCAACAAGTTAGCCAAATGCAGCAACAATTGGGGGAAATCGAAACCCTGATAAACCAGAGAGAAGGTGATTTGGGTGAGTTGTATAAAGAAGATTATCGAACTAAAAATCGGGCGAAGCGCAAAGAACTAAAACAACGCAAGAACGATGACCCAAACCTTGCCTTGAAACCTAAAACTAAGGCCCGAAAAAAAGCTAAGAATAAGCGACAAACAGGACTTATTGAGCTATACGCAGGATATGACGAAACCCTAGAAACGCTAGAGGCACTTATCGAAGAGCGTGATGAGGTGGCCAAAGAATTTGCACATCGGGATAAAATTTATCGTTGGTATCAACATTTACTCGGGGAGCAGTGGATGAAATTCACCTCAGACAACGGCCTTTATACCTTTGAAGACGGAACAACGTTCGATATATTCACGCAAGAATTAACGTTCCCACCCAGTGATTCTTCAGAATTCGTGGAAATCCGCTTGCTCTCCATACCAGAGGATTATGAGGGCGAATCCTCCGATGAAATTATGATGCATATTTCTATGGTAGACGCGCGGCCTTTTTATGATGCCGACTTTGAAGTAACCTTTGAAGATGTATTTCAATCAGACGCCTTTGCGTTTGAAGGCCGGATTTTTACAGAGAAGGATACTGCATTTTTCAGGAAGTTTTTTGACGCGTTTAATAAGAATGCACTTCCAATCGAATTGAGGCTGGAAGGCATGGGCATTGGCCTGTGGAAAGACAGCATAATAATCCGTGACCTGGAGCAACAAGAATTAAAGGGATATCCCGGTAATACTGTGGAAGAAAAACAGACAAGCAGAGAGTCTTGGGCTTATAAATCCTTGAGACACTCGGCACTCCAAGTTAAAATAAATCGGTCCTTACAAATACACATTGAAAGTACAACCGACCCAGTGGTCTCAAACCTAGCGTCTACCCAATTTCCGATAGAGTCCATCCTAAAAACAAACAATATTTCTAAAAATGAATTGCTCTCTGTATTGCGAACACGTTCGATTCTGATGCAAACAAAAAATGAGTTAATTGCTATTTGTCCGAAATATCTCAGCACACCAAAGGCAAAGAAATTCATTGATCAACTCGAAGAACGAGTAGCACAAAGTAAATTTTACGTGGGTAAAACAGCGATTAAATTACCAAAAGCACGCGAGTAAGCTCATTGAAAGTACGATTCCGGGAAGTTCACTAGATACAAGCATTGTTTTGCACGCGTAACACAGGTATACAACCAACGCACATATTCCTTTTTATCCATTTGTTCCGGAATAAACCCATAATCTACAAAAACAGCATCCCACTGTCCACCCTGCGCCTTGTGCGCTGTAACACAATAAGCGTATTTAATTTGTAAGGCATTAAAATAGGGATTCTTTAGAATAAGCTGATATCGTTTTCGTTTATTTCGTTCAGAAGCATAATCTTTTTCAATTTCAAAAAACAATTGCTTGAGGACATCTCTCGGGAAATTGGGTGCATCGGAAAGCAACGTTTCTTTGAAACAAATTACCGTACGTTCTTTATTCGGTTCACTCAAGAAGGAAACGTCAAGATGAAGAAAATCAAATCCATAAAGGTGTTCCTCGCGTTTGACTCGAAGAACCTGAAGCATCTCCCCATTCGCAATGAGTCCCATTTCAGAATCTGCAGCCCAAAAATAATTGTTCTTAACCACCATCAACCACTCCCCTCGTACTACGGTTTCTTCGTATTGAAATAATCGATTTCTAATTTCCTGATTCCATTTGCCAGCGCGCTTATTTGAAATCGTTAGCATCACAAAGGATTCGTCTCCAAATTTCCGAGAAGACTCCAATGTTTCAAGCAACTCTGAACCATTGAGGGAAATCACTTCCTTACCCAAGGATACAAAATATGGAGGATTATACGCTTCCATGGTGCGAAGAAAGGTAGCATTGGTGGTTATCTCTGAATCCGCCGCTTGTCTTACTACTTCCGTCAAAGTATGCGAAAACAAACGTAAACTCGGGTATAGGTTGGCGATGTAACCTACTTGTAAGGCCGGGGAATCGGTTTGTCCAACTGGAGGAAGCTGTCCTGGATCTCCCACTAACATTAGGGAACATCCCTCACCTGAAAAGACGTACTCTAATAAATCATGCAATAAACTCCCCTCTTGTTGGTGGGATTCAACACCGACCATTGATGCTTCATCCACAATGAAGAGCGTGTTTTTATGTAGGTTTTTTGCTTTAATGAGGCCTCCTCCGTCCACAGAATCCGAAATGAAATAAATCAGCTTGTGTATGGTCCCTGCGGGAAAGTCGGCATAGCTTGCCATAACTTTGGCAGCCCTACCCGTTGGCGCAATTAATTTTAATTTGCGCTTCTCTGTCCGAAAATGTTTAACGATATAGGATATGAGTGTAGTTTTCCCTGTTCCTGCATATCCGCTTAACACAAAGCAACGGTATAAAGATTCGTCAAAATCAAATTGATTAAAGGTGTCAATGGCTGCTTTTTGATCGGTAGTGAACTCCATGCACAAAGTTCACAATTAATGTGTTCCCTTAAACATTCCTGTGGCTTAAGTTAAATAAATTGTAGTTTTGCAAGGACTATGGAAAAATCCCTGATTGTTTATGAAGATCGTCGCGTTTCGCTTATTACGGAAGATGCGGTATTTCACTTGGACGTCAGATCCACGGCGAATTCATTAATTCACGAGGAAATTAAAACATTTATAAAGGAGCAAACACGTTCATCGTTTCTTTACGCTCCAGATTACATTCACGCGGTGGTAGGCACGCAACACCTGACCTTACCCAGTGCCGTTTATCTTGAATCCAATCTCTTGGAATACAGTACACGAATGTTTGGACCGCACGCCCCATTGCATGAAATTTCTGCCGTAACGAGTGCTGATGGCCAGGTAACCCTTATCCATTCACATCCCAGCTGGCTAAGTGAATTAATGGACCTACATTTTAATGATCAAGGCATTCACAGCATGCATCAGTTGTTATTGGATGCCCTTCAATACGATGGGATATTTAGGATTGATTTGCATTGCTTTGAACATCGAGCTTATCTTGGGATTTACCACCAGCGTAAATTGTGGTATTCGGATTTTTTTGAATTCACCTTGGTTGATGACTTGATCTACATGATGATCAATGCCCTAAATCAATTCAACTTATCTACAGAAGGCGCCACCATTCGATTGAGCAGCACGCACTCTAGCATTCAGCCTGCTCACATAGAAGCATACCTTAAACAAATTGAACCCCTCAACCTCACTTCCATAGCATCCGGGGAATTTCGTGCGTTATTTTCCAACTTATTATGAGAATTATTTCAGGTTATTTAAAAGGCAGGTCTTTTGCCGTTCCCTCAAGTTTTCCATCGCGACCCACCACAGATTTTGCGAAGGAAGGACTCTTTAATGTGTTGGGCAACCAAATAGATTTTTCAGATTTACGGGTATTGGATTTATTTACAGGAACCGGAAACTTGAGTTTTGAGTTTATTTCCAGAGGGGCAACGGATGTTGTCTGCGTAGATAAAAGTCCTAAAGTTACTGCATGGCTAAAAAAAAACGCATTAGCTCTTGGGATTCAAGAAGGTTTGAGCGTTCATACACAAGATGCATTAACCTTTATTCAACGGGCTACACAACAATTCGACCTAATCATTGCTGATCCCCCATATGAGTTGGCAGTTCACAAAGAAATCATTCAAACCGTATTTGAACGAAACTTACTGAAACCGGAAGGTTTTCTAATTGTGGAACACGGGAAATTTACGGTACTGAAGGAGGAAACAAATTTTTTAAATACCCGTACCTTTGGAAACGTTAATTTTAGTTTTTTCCAATGAAACATCGCCGCGCTTTTTTTCCAGGTTCTTTTGACCCATTTACCAAGGGACATGAAGCCATTGTACATAAAGGGCTACTCCTTTTTGACGAAATTATCATAGGTTTAGGCATACATTCCACCAAAACACCATACTTCAGTTTAGAATCTAGAAAAACGCACATCTTATCCTTATTTCCTGAACTTCCGGTTCGGGTAATCGCATACAGTGGATTAACCATTGACGCATGTCAAGAATCTGAATGTTCTGTTATATTGCGTGGACTAAGGGATACCAAGGACTTTCAATATGAACGCTCTATTGCGCACATGAATTCAGCCTTGGCCTCCATAGAAACCGTGTTTTTGCTCACGGCATTGAGTAATTCTGCCATAAACGCGACGATTGTTCGAGAAATACATCAACACCAAGGTGATATTACAAAATTCGTAACCAATTCCAACCTCTTAGTTAAGTAACTATGGAACTTCGTTACCTACTACTTCTGCATCTGAGCATTGTCACATTCATCTATTCAGCTCAGGTGACTATCATGGGGTATGCCCCTCAATTTCAGAACCAACGCTTTCATGTATGGGAATATAAGGATTTCCTCAGCGGCTCTTTGCAAGAAATACAAGAGACCCAAGTAAACGACGAGGGAGTTTTCACATTCCAACTGCCGATTAACCAGATTCAGAAATTGGTAGTGGGCAATGAAAAATTAACAGGGTATCTATATGTGCAACCAAACAGTCGCTATAACATAGAATTTATAGCCGATCACCCCCAACATAACAGCTACAACCTGAAGGAAGATGTGGAGTTTACGTTTTTGGATTTAGACAGCAATGATATCAACTATAAAATACTTGGTCTGCATGCATGGTTGGACAATAATTTTGCCGATATGTTTGTGGAGCGTGATGTTAATCCCGGATTATACGCTTCAAAAATCACCTTGTTAAAAAAGATGCTATACAAAGATGTAATGTCAGATACTTCCGTTTTCTTTTCAAACTTTGTACGCTACACGATTGCAAACGACATTGACAACCAACGGTTTCTTGGGGCACCATCGACCCTCGAGAAGTATCAAATATATTTAGAAAAATCTCCGATTTTATATGACAACGACGTATACATGGATTTTTTTAAATCATTTTACGACCAATACCTTTCGCAAATTGATTCAGAAGTTTCAGATGAATTATTTGCCGCTTTTGCAGCAAATTCTCTAACCGCAAGTGATTCCATTTTATCGACCTGTCCATACCTCAGTAATCCAGAATTGCGTTCGCTCGTTCGTATCTACATCCTGAAACAAGCCTTATCGGATGATTTTCTTCCGAAGTCCGTAATTCGTTCCAATCTGCAACGTATTAGCACCGAGGCTGTATTCCCTCATCATAGAATGATTGCGGCAAATATCTGCTCACAAGTAGAACTTATTCAAGTCGGGAATACCTTTATTTTAGATACCTTAAAAGGTCCGAATGAAACCGTAATTTTATCGAAGGTTAAGAACAAATATATTTATCTGCACGCCTTTAACCCTTCGAATGCTTATGCAATTAATGAGTTGGCGGCATTAAAAAAATTGCAGAAGGCGTATGGAAGCAAGGTGGAATTTATTACGATTTATGTGCAAAAGGAAAACTTGAACTCAACTGAAAAACATGCCATGGAATCCATTGAATGGAGCCGTGTTGGATTTACCATGAACGACGCCATATGGGCTAACTTAGGGATTCGGACCTTTCCATACTACATATTGATTGACCGAGATTTTAACGTAGCTGCGGCGCCCGCGCTCTCCCCTACACCAAATGGCAAATACGAAACGATTGAAAAAACATTTTTCGACTTATCTAAGCCGTAATTAGGATTCGATTTCCGCAGAAAGCCCGTTTTCCAGAAGCGCGGTACATTTTGGCTCCAAGTCTTCAAACGTCCCATGTTTTACAGCGCATTTTCCACCATAATGTACGATGTACGCGCATTGTTCTGCCGCTTGAGACTCCAAACCACAAATCGTAACCAAACAATGAATGACGTGATCGAACGTATTCACATCGTCATTGTAGAGAACTATTGCCAGCTCTTGGTCTTCCAATACCGCAATCTCTGTCTTTTCACTAACTTTTTCTTTCATTATTAATTTAAAATTACATTCAATGTTAACCCCTCAGCCAATTTCCTAATCGATGCTCGATTCGCCTCTGACCCTGGATAAAACTCGATGCGTGTACGTGATTCCTTAGAATAAGTAACATGAAATGGTATTTGACTTCGAATTGCAAAGTCGTGCACCATTGGAAATGCATTGGAATCATCCTGAATCGACATTATTTCCATTGGTTCTGGATTCAATTCGGATAAGTTGAAATCTGAATAATAAATGGCCAATAAGGGCGAAATGTCGTTTGCATCTAAGGGTGCAGACCTGAGCGCTTCCGAGGTGTAAACAAATGCCTCCATTCGATTATACACATCCATTTGTTCCAATAGCAGGGTGTCTATCGATTTTGAAAAGGCATAAAATACCTTCTTGGGAACAACGGGCTCAATTCCACTTAAATCAGTATTCACCGCTGTTTTTGTTGGTAAAGACAGATTTTTTGCTTCTCGCTCATAGGATAAGGCAAGCTCAATTTCTTTGAAGTTCACCGGAATGCCATCGCGATAAGCCACAATATACGCATCTGTATAGCCGAGTGCTTTTAAGGCGTCACGCTGTTGCTTGGCATCATTCATTTGTTTGAATTTACCGCTATTGTATTTGTACAACCCCGTTTTTGATTGAAGGTAGAACAACGCTGGGACATTCTTCAACTTTCCATTGTCTTGGTTCTTTAATGCGGCTACTTGAACCGTATAATACACCTCTTTTGGGATGTTAATTGCCGTTGGCATCAAAGATTCTTGAGCATTCAAAATCACGGAAGCTTCACTCAATACTTCCGCTTGAGTTCGTAGGGTACACAAACCCTTTTTCTCATATTCAAGTGCTTGTTTGAGGGTAATTCTTTTTCCGTCGCAATAAGCTACTATAAACGCATCAGTATAACCTAACCCTCGCACCTGTCCCCTCGCATCATTGGCTTGTGCGGAATTGACAAAAAACCCAGTAAGATAAGCGGTTAATTCATCCGTTAACCGTTCCCCCGAAACAGGCGAGAATTCTCGAAAGAAATAATCAGGAACCGCGTTTCGGAATACCCCAACCTGAATTCTGAAAATCAAGCCCTTTGGAAGTGTAGTTAAAATCGGATAACGATTGCCCTGTTTTTTATCGCCGTTCAGTGTAAAGGAGAGGGATTCGGGATCCAAAGGCGCATTTGCTAATTCTTGGGTTGGCGCAATTCCTTGATTGGCAAGAACATGATACGCTTCCCGATCTTCCATACGCTCAATGCTCGATAAAATTCGCGATTCTTGTGATTTAAGCAGGGTTAAGGTCTTCGCAAGTTCAGCCATTTCGTCGCTTATAACCTCTATAGCATCCGCATCAACCGCTCTGAAAAGAGCAACCCGCTTTTGTGCAACCTGTGATTCGATTTCATTGCGTTTTGAAGCTATACTTACGAACTCTTTCCGTAAACTAAGGTAATCATCATAAGCCCGGTCTGAGGCAAGTTTCGTGCGCTGTTGTGGTGTTAATTCAAGCATCGCATCCGGAGTAAAGGGCTGCATTTTTACAGGTATTCTTTTAACCGCTAGACCATTGGAAATTATTTCAGCAGTATTGCTACTGAGTTGGGTTTCTAACTGACTCATTTTTGAAAGGTCTGCGATGGACTCCGATAATGATTCTGCGAGCATTTCAGTCTGTTTTTCTCCGATGATTAAGGCATACATGGAATCTCCAAGGGTGGTTTTTAGCTCCAATAAGGCGTTAGCAATCCTTAACTGATTCTTCATTAATGCCACTGAATTATCTGTCTTCCCCTGCTCAGGCTGAAACTCTGATAATGCGGATTGTAATTCCTGAACCTCGTTTATTGCATTTTCGGTTTTTTGTTGTTCCATAGTTTTTAACCCTTGCACGGTTTCTGCCCTTGGTTCACCTGAATTCACCGCCACCTCGTTCGGGGTGCCTTCGTTGGTGGTTGGATTCGTGGTATTGGTTACCGACTTGGGAGTGTTTGTTTCTGCTAGATTCACCGCCACCTCGTTCGGGGTGCCTTCGTTCGTGATTGGATTCGTGGTATTGGTAGGCGACTTGGGAGTGTTTGTTTCTGCTGGATTCACCGCCACCTCGTTCGGGGTGCCTTCATTGGTAGTTGGATTCGTGGTATTGGTAGGCGACTTGGGGGTGTTTGCTTCTGCTGGATTCACCGCCACCTCGTTCGGAGTGCCTTCGTTGGTAGTTGGATTCGTGGTATTGGTAGGCGACTTGGGAGTGTTTGTTTCTGCGGGATTCACCGCCAACTCGTTCGG
>DBCM01000088.1:29360-40453 GCA_002293045.1 Flavobacteriales bacterium UBA958
GCCTTCGTTGGTGGTTGGATTCGTAGTATTGGTAAGCGACTTAGGAGTATTGGTTTCTGCTGGATTCACCGCCACGTCATTCGGGGTGCCTTCATTGGTGGTTGGATTCGTGTTATTGGTAGGCGACTTGGGAGTATTTGTTTCTGTGGGATTCACCGCCAAGTCATTCGGAGTGCCTTCATTGGTGGTTGGATTCGTGGTATTGGTAAGCGACTTGGGAGTGTTTGTTTCTGCTGGATTCACCGCCACCTCGTTCGGGGTGCCTTCATTGGTGGTTGGATTCGTGGTATTGGTAGGCGACTTGGGAGTGTTTGTTTCTGCAGGATTCACCGCCACGTCATTCGGGGTGCCTTCGTTAGTGGTTGGATTCGTGGTATTGGTAAGCGATTTGGGAGTGTTTGTTTCTGCTGGATTCACCGCTAACTCGTTCGGGGCGCCTTCGTTGGTGGTGGAGTTTGTGGTATTAGTTTTAGCGAGCGCTAGCAATTCCGTATTGATCGAATCCAAGGATGCTTCAAGTTCTTGAAGTTTATTTGCCAAGGCTTCTTTTTCAACGGGCGAAGCCAAACGCATTTGATTTTGAACAACCGTAGTTTCAGCCTGTAAAACAGCACGTTGATCATCTAATGACGCCGGGTTTGGAGCTTGAGCAGATACCAGGCGCTGAAGGATTTTTTGTTCCGTGTTCCGTGCTGATGCCCGGTCAAGAAGCTGGTCTACAAGCGAATCCGATGGTTCATATCCATTAATTTTCAAAGCATTTTCAATGTCATTTTTAGCGATTTCGTCTGTTTTGGAAGCAATTGCCAAACGGGTTGAGGTTAGCTGCTGCTCCTTGGCTTCTTGATCCGAATTTAACCCCGCCAGATCCTTTCGATTTGCCGTCTTTTTCTGTTGGGCAAGTTGATCAATTTGTTGAATCAGTTGCTTTTCAGACGCTTCTAATTGTTTCAATTCCTGAATCAGCGACTCATTTGATGTTTTTTTCGGTGGTGATGTACGCGCTAAATCGGTTGAATATGAGATAAATTGGTTGATGGAATTTGAATTTCGTTGTAGCACTGCGATTATGGAATCTTGATTTTCTTGAATAAGCGCCATATGAATTCGTTCACTCAACGAGGTAATGCTCGGCTCAACATTAAGGGTATTCCAAGTGCGTAATTTTTCTTGATTTTCTTGCTTTGACAGAGACCAAGAGGCTGATTCCAGCTCATATTTTTGAATCGAATCATTGAGCTTTATTAATTCCACAGCGAACCGTTGCTTGGCAATGGTATCTGTTCCTGACATTAATTTCTTGTACATATCTGCTTGTTTTTGATACGCCTCTAAACGAGCATTGGTTGAATTAATCTGATTTTCAATGCGTTCAGAATCATCACTTAAATCAAATCCAGTATTTGAAATTTCTAAAAGTTTGTCCATCAATTGCTCACTTTTTTCAAGGAGGGTATTGCCTTGAATTCCTAAGGACTCGAGCTGCTGCACCACCGTGTTTTCCGTATTCATGGGTTCCACTAGGATTTCTGCAGGTGGCTTTGCATGCGGCTTGAGTGATAATTGAGCGATTGCGTTAGCCTTGAAGGCCTTCATCTCTTCAGATTGAATTGCATTGAATTCATGCCTGAAATCCGCGGATTCAGTTCCCTGATCTATCGTGTAGTTAATCGTTTGTTTAAATACCACGTTTTCCTTTTGCTGTGGAATTTTCTGTTCATGCTGAAATACGTGATCCGTCCCTTCGATGGTCGCCGTAAACACATAGGTTCCTGCGCCAGGCAACATAAGTTTATAGGTCCCCAACTCATCGCTGGAAAAGGGTCCATAAGTCGTCCCATCCACTTTATCCGTCACGCTAATTTGAATGCGTTTGTTTTTAGGATCTACAGCGTCAGAAAAATTACCAACGATGGCCACTAGGGATTGTGCATTGTTACTATAATTTACCTGCATCGCTTCAATGCCGCCCGTTGCCGTATTTCTATTCGATGCAAACCATGCCGTCGTTGCGTTTGAATCCAACGGAACGAAGAAATAATCATCGGCTGCCGAAGAAAAAGGGAAATCCATATTTTCAGGAGTGCCCACCTCATTTAATTCGGGGTCAAAGGAAACTCGAAATAAATCAAATCCTCCCATGGAAGTGAACCCATTGGAAGAAAAATACAACACCTTGGAAACTTGGTCATAAAATGGATATTTCAACTCTGAATCGGTCCATTCGAGTGGGATACGTGTAGGTTTTGACCAAACATCTTGGCTAATCCGTTGAATGAAAAACAGTTTTAATGAAGTCGCGTCGTCCCCATAACTGGCATAGAATTTAAACGAATCACCACGTTTGTAATAGCATGTTGGAAGATAATTTTTCTTTTTATCCGCTTTCGTTTGCAAACTTGGATCCGCATAAATTTTACCTCCTATGGCTTCCAAGTCATACTTTTGTATGAAGGTTTCTTCGGAAGCTATTTGAACCCCCAATGTATTCAGGGACTTAGGATGTTCAAGCAAGGATTTACCATTGTTGCAGTAACTTATTTCACGATTTGCGTGCAACTTATCGGCTGGATTACAAGCAAGGTAGGCTTTAAACGAGGAAATGGCCAAATCGAATCGATACCCGAGGTGATGAATTTTCCCAAGATAATAATGTGCTTCGCAGAATGAAATGCTCCGGTTTGCCACAAACTCAAAATACTTCTTCGCATGTTGTTTGTTCTCTGTATGAAATAGGCAGACGGCATAATGAAAATTATAACTGTCCGATTCTGGATCCCGTGCGAGCAACTGTTGGAAATCGACTTTTGCAACGCTGTATTGAGCCAATTTAAATGCCTCAAATGCTCGTTTTTCGATTTGAATAACAGACTGTGCACTAAGCTGAATGCTTAGTCCCAGTAACACAATGAACCCTATGTTTTTAATGTTAAGCACGCTGGAAAGATTACATCTTTGATGCATTAAAGTTCATTCGTTGTTCCTCCCCTGCGATAAGTCGTTTAATATTCTTGTGATGTGCAATAATTACAAGCAAGGAAATGATTACATTAAAACAGACAAAAGCTAACATTCGTTGATCAAACACGAAATAACTGATGAATGGAAGGGTGCTCGCTGCAGTGATGGAAGCCAATGAAACGTAGCGTGAAATCAAAAAGACCACTAAAAAAACAAGGATGCAAACCAGGGCGGTTGATGGGTTAAATCCCAAAAAAACGCCCAAGGAGGTGGCGACTCCTTTTCCACCTCTGAACTGGGCAAACACAGGAAATACATGACCGAGTATGCAAATTCCTGCAGCCAACATCACCAACACCACCGATTCATCATGCAACATATGCTTCGAAATAATCATGCTCAACACGCCTTTAAATATGTCAATCACGAGCACTACTATTCCAGTTCGCTTGCCTAAAATCCGAAAGGAATTTGTTGCTCCTGCATTTTTACTGCCAAATTCTCTTACATCCTTTCCATGGAGCCACTTTCCGAGCCAAACGGCAGTAGGAATAGAACCTAGGAGATAAGAGAATGCGAACGCAAGTACAATGGTCATTTATTTTGCTCTTAAAAACTCTTTTAATCGAACCATTGCTAATTGAAGTGAGGCGTCATCAGACCACTCAAAGGAAAAATCTTTGGATTTTCGTTTATCCGCTTTCATTTCAATCAGCATATTTTTCAAGTCAGTATCCTTGGAATAGATGAGCAATTTACCATCTTTTCTGTTCATTCCATAATCAAACGAAAAATCTTTATCGGTTTGATCCTTAAAGGAAAAGAGCAATCCTTGATACGATTTATCCAACGCAGTTTGAGCTACAGCCATATTAAATTCAACTTCCTTTAAAATGGGTTTGCCTTCGATGGCAATAATTGCAACGCGAGTTTTTGCCTTAATCTCATCCCCTTCTTGATCTGTTTCAGTGGCTCCACTTGGTGGACGCGTAACCCAACCGCTGGAAAAACCGCTCTCGTTAGTCTTTGTTTTAAAGCGTACAAAATCAAACTTTAATCCGGAGAGCACGATGGTTTGATCTAATCCGGCAGGCATTTTCCGAAGTTTATCTTCCTCGTAGTCTTTAAGTAATTCATTGACCTTTTCTTCGTTGAGCATCGACCTCAAATACGAAGAGAAATTAAGTTTCTTTGAATTTAAATCAACATTTTTCTGTCCTTCCAGTGCTTTTAATCCATCCCCTATTTTGTCAAAGACGTCTTTTTGCATCGGAAATTTAAGGAGCGTGGAAACATCCATACCGATTTTCTTGGTATCATTTTCGAAAGAAATTGAACCAAAAGATTTGGCCGAAACCTCTCCTAAATTCACGCCAAAACTAAGTTCACCCAGCCCAGTTAACGAACAGGTTTCGGTATACATTGTGAGTAGATTCCCCACATCACTTAAGCCACTTAACCGCGGTTTCTCACCAATTTGAAACGTTTGACTGAGTGGACTATATTGAACATATCCTGATGCTGAAAACACCACTGGATCACCAATACCTTGAGTTTTAGATAAAAAGGCAGGATATACGACCACACTGTCCATGGATTCAGAATTCTTCCATAAAAATCCAACGGCTAAGTTGCGCCCGAGGTCATTTACCGGAGTTTTCGAAATTGGAATTTGAATGTTTTTTGCCAAAATCGTATCTTTAAAATTCATCCAAGAACGATCAAAGCTTCGGCATTCATGATTCAGTTTAGTTGCACCGTCGCAAAAAATACCCGGACTTGCCGCAACTATTTTAACCGTTCCATAAAAATCAAACTCTTTACTCAATTTGAAATTATCCTTTTGCGCAATAGCCCCTTCGGCTTGAGTAACAGAATTTAGATACTTTATGCTTTTCATATCTAATACAGTCAGCACACTGTCCCGATCATAATATGGATATTTTGCATTTCCCTCGTATTTTTTTCTAGAAGTAATGTTGACATTAGCATTCGTAAACGTGTGAAATTTCGTAACAAAAGGAGCAACAATTCGTGCATTGTTCAGGGGATCCATCACCGCATTTTTTCTAACCGTTACTTTCATAGAATCGGGATAGATTTTGGCATCCCCAACCCGTACATATTCCACTTTACTGCAAAATAAGGTTTGTAATTTAAGGTCGTAACTCGCCAACAAGGATCGGAATTGCAAGGTATCTTGGTCGTCGTGCATCGAAAAGAAATTAGATTCTTCTAGATCAGCACCCGCTTCGAAGGTTGTTTTTTGCGATTTTGTTTTTTCAAAATCCACGTTAGCCTTGTCCATGTACCAGAAAAACTTATCCATGGTACAATAGTATTGATTGGGAGGGAATTTAATTCTTTTTGTACCGAAGGAATTAAATTCCCCTTTTCGACTTGCAAAAGAAACATTGGCTTTTACGTCTTTTGTTTCCATGGCTACAGGAGCTTGCTCCTGATTTACAAACCTATTTTTAAGAGCAAAAGAAGAGGTGTCGGCCAAGATATCTTCATGAGTAAAGTTGAAATCTTTGGAACCGAGGTCCGCATCAGGAAAATGAAGCAATCCATTACCGCGCATGCCTTTCGTGGAAAGGATCACACTCCCTTCCATCTCGCATTGATTATTAAACATCTGCAGGTTAACGCCTCGCCATGCACTGGCTTTGAGCACTTGTTTCTTCGGAATAAAAGTAATCAGTGCTGCATCGGAGCTAACACTCGGCACCTTAATCCCCGTAGTAGATTCCTTATTAATGAATTGGGCAATACCAATGGTTGAGTCTGGAAGGAAGGTTAGCTTCTTTGAAATCGCAGTAGCGGTGCTGTAGTTAATTGTTCCCGCCCCTTGAAGTCCGTTGTTCGATAAAATAACCTTGTTCTCATAGGTTGAATAGTCGCCATAAAATGCCCACCCTCCATCAGGTGCCTTCGTAGAAAAACCTAGGGAATAATCGGGCATAATTTTCAGAGGCTCTTTGATTGGAGGAAAAATCCCTCCCGAAATCAGCTCACCATTGAATCGTTGAGATGCTTCCATGAAATTATCTAAGCTATCCAGTTCAAATGGCAGAAGTCGAAAATAAAAACGCGCTGAATCATAGGCGCCATTGACAATTGATTTGTCATTGTAAACTACTTTGGTAGCTCTTGGAACTAGCAATTTGGGATAGCCCATATTGGTTTTACTGATTCCGGATTTAGATCCAGGCTCATCAATTAATAATTCACCTTGAAGTGACGCAAAGGAGCTAACCATTTCAATCGGTTGGTCGCCATCACTTGGATTCAATGGATTAACCACTAGGGCCGCATAAGCGCTTTCGAGTAAGGATACCTTAAATTTTGAATACGAAAAATAAGCATCGTTGAGAATGGCAAAAAACTTACCCGCAGAGAGTTGACCCTTAAATTTAAAATCACGGTTTGGTTTAAGTATACAATAACTCGAATCCGGTATAAATGAAACCTGCTGCGCATTCGAAATTAACACGCCATCAACCCCAGTTAAAAAAATCTGATCCTTATCTAAGTCAATAAACGCGTAAAAGTCTTGCTTGGCATACCTGGTATTTAAGGTACGTAAGAGGTTTGATTGTTGTGACTGATCCCCAGAAATTGGCCTTTCCTTCAAGTCGCAAGAAAAGGAGATGTTATCGAAATCCGATCCGTTTAATTTTGCATCTGCATAAGAAAACAACTTAGCAGAAGGAGTGATGGTTTTTTCGAACGAATTGTACGTTAAAAATCCGCGCATGGATAAATCCAACAATTTACTTTTCGCATAATCTATGCTTAGCCCTAAAGCACTTGCTGCTTGGCCTTCCGTGAGAACACTTAATCCATTTTTTCTTGAATAGCTTGCGATTTGTACCAGCGCATTCTGAGCCCCCACTCCCCAAAGACGAAAATCCTGCTCATTAAAATAGTTCAAAGATTCAAACTGAATGGATTTTTGTGCTTGCGAGGTCGCCATCTCAAAGGTAAATTTCGGGTAGGCGGTTCCCAGTTCCCATTTTAGGACGGGTGCATTATTGGATACCATGAAATGATAATCAATAAACGGAATAACCGCATTACCTCGTTTAAAAGCGGTATAAAGCACTTGTTTTTTCGCGGCTTCAAATTCAAATAACCCTGCAGGGTGAACCAAAGAATCTCCCGTTGCATACCTTAACGTGATGGAGGCCTCTCTTGATAAAATCCGAGAGGGATCAATAGCAAAATCCAACGAACTCACTATGAGTGTGGGTTTATTTTTATACTTAAAAATTAGTCGGGCAGGATTATCTTTTTTTCCCTCCCCTACTACGCGACTTCCTTCGAGGCTGAAGCCCCCATCAAAGTCCATGTCTGCAATTAAATCAGGAATGACTAGACGTTGGCTGAAAGAAGAAAAATGTGGTGCTCCTTGATTATCTTCCAATTGATCCTTGGATTTATCTACAAGCGATCCCAATATAGGTGTTTTAAAATATGGCGTAGTAAGAAGTACAGTATCTGCCTTCAAAACCACATCGAGCATAGTTACTCGGTAACCATTCAGCGAGGCATAGGTTTCCTCTTTGTTTAGACCCGTCTTTTCCCAAGTAATCGTTCCATTTCGTCCCGAGAACTTTTTTGACTCATAATCAAATACCCCTCCTGTTTCGGCAACCCAAACACTATCTTCCCCTTTTGAAACGGGACTATACCCCAGCAATTGGCCGTCCGTACACACAATTTTCAATTTTTTTTCTGTGCTCCATGCCATATCCCCCTTAAACACCCATACGGCATTGTCATTTTTTTGAAGTGCTTTGAATCGAAAAAGGGCGTACGAAAATTCAAGAAATGCCAGGTGTTCATCCGAATCCTTGGTACGATAGTCTTTTTCTAAATCAATCCACGTATTGAAGAAGTCTGACGACCATTTGTTTTTTGAGTAATATACATGAGTCGCAACCATTAAGTAGGTAAGCTGCACATCGTTATTGGTTTTGTAAATCGCATTAGCAGCATCCACCATTCGATTAAAATTGCTTTCAGACAAGACCGAAGCACTCTCAATCACCTTGGGAAACACTTGATTGACATTATATTGCATGGGCTCCTCAATGAAGATTTTTTGAGTTTCCTTCAAGAATTTCTCGCGGTTCTTAGTGAATGGCTGAGCAAATATGACAAGGTTAAGGGTTAAAAAAACTACCAAAAGGCTAAGCTTTTTTAAGCAGCATACACGCCCAATTTTCTTTTTCATAGGTATCAATCAAGTTAAATCCAAGGTCTTCCGCGGCCACTTGTAATGCTTGGACGTCAGTCGTAAAAAAACCGCTCAGCAATAAGTCACCCTGCTCCTTTAGGGCATGGTAATATGCTTGCAAATGTCGAAGAAGAACATTTCTATTAATATTTGCTAAAATAAGATCGAAATCACGTTCGGTTACAACGTCCATGTCCCCTTCTCGAGCTTCAATGCGGGTGCAAAAATTCCTTTTCGCATTTTCTTGTGTATTTTCAACCGACCATGGTTCGATGTCTACTGCAATAATTCTACGGGCACCAAGTTGTTCTGCATTAATCGCCAAAATGCCTGTCCCTGTGC
The DNA here is from genome assembly GCA_002293045.1 of Flavobacteriales bacterium UBA958. Lineage (GTDB taxonomy): Bacteria > Bacteroidota > Bacteroidia > Flavobacteriales_D > Crocinitomicaceae > UBA952. The sequence goes on from DBCM01000088.1 coordinate 37,909, forward strand.
CCATATCTAAAACTACGGTATCAGTAAGAGTTAAGTGTTCCATTGCTTGACACATGAGCGCAGTGGTTTGGTGATGACCCGTACCAAAAGACATTTTCGGCTCAATTTCAATCACCCTTCCTTGGCGATACTCGGCTCCATGAAACGGCGCAACAATAGAGAGATGTTCAAGCAACACGGGCTCAAAACTATCTTCCCAAACTTGATTCCAATTTTGAGCAGGGATTTCATTCACTTCAAAAATAGATGCTATGTCTTGGGCGCTGAATCTCTCTTGTAATGCAGGTATTACTGAGTTGTCAAACAATACTTTTGGGATATATGCCTTAATCGAAGGGGCTTCCTCTAAAAAACTTTCGAAGCCGTATTCAGCACACCACACGGTTGCAAGTTCATTGCCGGGATAAAATGGCGTTAACGTCAGTTGGAGTTCAATGTAATCAATCATACGCTAGCAATAATTTCTTCCATTGAGCTGTAGGATAATGAAGCACCACCCACAAGAAAACCATCTACATTCGGTAATTGGGCCATCGCTCCGGCATTGTCCGCCGTACAGCTACCGCCATAAATGATGCGAATTGCATCTGAAAAAGGCGATTCAAAATGCTGCTCACACAAGCCACGAATGAACCCATGCATTGCTGTAATCTCATCGAGCGAAGGAACTTTACCTGTACCAATGGCCCAAATGGGTTCGTATGCAATCACCAACGCACTACACATCGTTGGATTCATTTGCTCAAATAAGGAGGTCAGTTGCGCTTTTACCCACGAGGTTGCGGTACCATTTTCACGTATTTCCAACGATTCACCACAACAGAAAAACACTTGAAAACCAGCATTCAGCGCAGCGATTGCTTTTGAATCAATAAAGTCTGAATGCTCATTGAAATACATCCTGCGTTCTGAATGACCAATGATTACGTGTTGAATATCCAAATCCATCAAATGTTGCAGGGAAGTCTCACCCGTATAGGCACCAAAAAATTCAGGTCCATATACATTTTGCGCACCAAGTGCAACACCAGAACTACGCGATAACAGGCCAAGAAACGGCTGGGGTGGAAATACAACCAAGTCCACATGCGTGTTAGCCTCCCCAAGTGTAGAAATTTTATGATACAGGGATTCCGCTTCAAGCCTCGAAAGGTTCATCTTCCAATTTGCTCCAACAATCTTTTTGCGCATGCTTAAAAGTAGCGCAAATTTCAGTCTTACTGCTTTTTATTCAAGATTTTTTTAAACGCTGGACCGTTAAATTTCTCACTTTCAATGCCTTGATAGAAAATTTGCGTATTCCCGTTCCACAGATATAATACGCCCGGAACTTCCTTCCCACTTCCAAGTTTTTTCCAAAAGGAAATAATATCCATGATGTAGTACGGGTATTCAGCTCCTGCAACTTTAAAAAATTCGGGAATAACTTCTACTTCTTCATCCATAAAAATAATGCGCATTGGAGGAAAATCTCTTACGGTTGACTTCATTGCGGTTAATGCTTTGGCAGTTTCTCGGCAATGATCACAACCTGGAGCAAAAAAGCATAGAATTTTTTTATCCGTATTGATGTCAGGAAATATTTGCTCAAAGCCAGAAGCCTTTGCTTTTGGTCCTTTTGCAAGCTCAGGTTTAACACGTGCGGTGTCGATCTTTTTTATGTCTTGTAACACCGCTGCGGTATCGTGGGTGTGCGCAGGGAGAACGGTTGTTGTATCCACCGTAACCACTGGCGTATTGGGCGTGGTTTGTTGAAACCGTATCGGTCCAACGATAAATACCCCGAAAATTGAGGCCAATAATAGATTTCCAATCATAGACCAATGTAACCTAGATTGAATCCCGGAGAACAGCGGAGTATTTACAGAAGCAGATGATTCCTCATCTAGGGTTGTCCCCGAGGATTCCTTCTTGGTGAGGAAATAATAACCCACCAATAAGCCAATCGAGACCACATTTTTAAGCAGCGCCTCAAGCGGCGTCATTTCAATCAACGTACCAAAACACCCGCAATTCCCTGAATTCCCTTTAAATATAATTTCAAATGCTAACTCTATGATGAACACGGTCAACATAAATATGGTCACCGGGATGACCACACGTTTTAAAAAGAAGGGCAAAAGGAGCAAAAATCCAATGGCAAATTCAACACCAATTAATATTCTAGACAGGTATTGAGCAATACTCAAGGGAATTCCCATGGGTTCTAATTGATGAACCTCAAAATAGGTTAAGGCATACGATGGATTCGGGTAAAGTTTGGCCACTGCCGAAAGAAAGAACACAAAAGAAATTAAGATTCTAATGGTCCAGGGTGCGTATTTCTTTAAGATATTCATAGGAAATTTTTCAACGAAAATAAGGAGACGCGCAGCACCTTGAAACTTGCTAACATTTATTTAACATCCATAAGAATCAACGCGAATACCGCATAATTTAACATATCGTAGTAATTGGCATCGATTCCTTCTGAGGCAATCGTTTTACCATGGTTACCTTCGATTTGTTTGATTCGATAGATTTTCATCAAGATTAAATCGGTCAA
>DBCM01000083.1 GCA_002293045.1 Flavobacteriales bacterium UBA958
ACCGTAAATGTTTGTGGTCCTGCACTTAGGGAGAAAGAGCCAGTACCTGTATAAGGTGCGGTTCCACCAGTTGCAGATACAAAAACGGTAGCCATACCACCAGCGCATAAAATCGGATTTGTAACCGAGGAATTACCCACAAGGGCAACGGGTTCTGTGATCGTTAAATTTTCTGTAATTATACACCCATTGGCATCCGTTATTGTTACGGTGTAGGTTCCCGATGGTAAATTATTCACCGTTTGCGAAGTAGCTCCATTCGACCATGCATAGGTCAACGGTGCCACACCACCCAGAACGTTTGCGCTCGCAGAACCGGATGCTTGTCCATTACAATCAATGTTGCTAACCGTTGTGCTCGCTGTCAAGTTACACACAGGAACTGGCGCACACCCATTGGCAGGTGCTTGCGAATAATTAAATACTAAACTCGGACACGGATAAAGGGTTGGAATCCCACCATTCATAACCAAATTCACACCAGGTTCGTGATAAATCACGTGAATTCCTCCGCTCATTACAATTGTTGCGCCTGTTTTTGCATATATCGTATCTATACCTCCTCCAGTTATCATGGTAGCGCCAGATTCAAGATAAATTTTCATGATCCCTCCATCAGTATACAGCGTATCGTTCTGACAAACCCATTGAGGCGTGAAACCGCCATTGACTACCTGATAGGAACTCACCACATTGGAATTAGAATAAAGTATTGGACCTAAAAGACCCATAACGCAGGAAGTAACAGTGGATTGACAACCTGTAGCATCCACAACCGCAACCGTGTAACATCCCGGAGGAAGCATGGTCGCATTTTGAGTTGTTTGACCATTATTCCACATAAATGAATACGGAGCAGTTCCACCATTCACCGTTAGGTTTATAGATCCATTGGGTGCGCCCCCCATGGCGTTGTTGGCACTTGCCGTTGTAGTAAGGTTGCACGATGGAACTGGTGTGTACACAAAATCATCGATCCCGATAAGGTCTGAATTTAACCCAGTGGGTCCGCCGTTTGGCACATAATATCGAAAAGCAATCCGACCGGTCGTTGGTGCAGCCAAACCAGAAATTGTTATCGTGTATTGTGTCCAAATCGCTGGATATAGGGCTGCGGTCAAGGTTGGGTTTATTTCAAGAAGTAAATTGGAAAAATCACCTACGGATATGTTGCTCGCGCCAACATTTGTGCTTGAACCATTGGTACTTAAGCGGACTTGTAAATTATCTGCATAAATAGATCCTGTTCCCCTAGTGTAAAACGTGATAACATCACCGTTACTTAAATTTAGCATTGGTGAAATCAACCAATTACTAATTGTTGCTGCACCTGCCACACTGTTATAATTCACTGCAATGTATGAATTTGCTGGAAGTGAATTCGCTGAAAAAGGCATATTTACTGGATCACCCTGGACCCAATTCGGACTGACACCAATCGGGGTGCTCAAGTTTTGTTGATTCCAACCCGCAGCCGTTAGACCGGCAACATTGGAAAAGCCCTCATTAATGGCCTGCGAAAAAGTTGATCTAAACGATAAAAGGCATACACATGCCACGCATAAAAGTGTTTTCATAAAGTTAAGTTTATCTCGAAGTTACCTTAAAATTATGATTAGAGTCAAATAAAGGAAACTTTTTACATATTTATTTCAAATACCTGAAGTCTTGCCCTGCTTTAATGGATTTTACCGTTTCAAAGATTAAGGCAATGCACGATTCTACGTCTTCTTTTCGAACCATTTCTACCGTGGTGTGCATGTATCGTAACGGCAATGAAATCAGCGCACTGGTAACGCCCTCATTCGAATACGCAAAGGCATCGGTATCCGTTCCTGTGGAACGCGAAACCGCTGCGCGCTGAAATGGAATTTTATTCTTTTCTGCTACTTGAATAATCTGACGTAAAAAGTTATTCTGTACTGCCGGTCCGTAGGTCAACACGGGACCATCCCCAGATTTTTGGTCACCATTTTCAATTTTGCTCACCATCGGAGTTCCAGTATCGTGACACACGTCAGTGATTAAAGCAACATCAGGTTTAATGCGGTGGGCGATCATTTCTGCACCGCGCAAGCCTATTTCCTCTTGTACGGCGTTTACCACATACAAACTAAAGGGAAGGCTCACCTTTTTTTCCTTGAGCATTCGCGCTACTTCCGCAATCATAAATCCCCCTACCCGATTATCAAGGGCACGACCAACATAGCGGTTTTTATTCAGTACCATGAATTCATCTTCAAAGGTGGCCACACAGCCTACATGCACGCCTAGTTTTTCCACTTCTTCCTTGGTCGCACATCCACAATCTAAAAAGATATTCTTCATGCTGGGCGCTTCATCCTTAGTATGGCGCATGTGGATCGCAGGCCATCCAAATACTGCTCGAACAATGCCTTTATCGGTATGAATATTCACGCGTTTCGACGGCGCAATCATGTGGTCGGAACCGCCATTTCTTCGCAAATAGATAAAGCCATCGCTGGTGATATAATGTACGAACCAAGAAATCTCGTCGGCATGCGCTTCAATCACCACCTTGTAGGGTTTTCCAGGATTAATAACCGCAGCAACCGAACCGTAATTATCAATGATGAATTCATCGGTATAGGGCCGCATATAATCCATCCATAATTTTTGTCCAGGCGATTCAAACCCCGTAGGACTCGCGTTGTTGAGGTATTGTTCTAAGAATTTTTCTGATTTGGTAGTGATAATTTTTTTCATGGGTTATTTCATTAACGTTACATTTCCTTTGATGATGTTTTCTAAGCCCCCATAACAGGTGACTTGTAGGTAGTAGTCGTAGACATCCGGATCGAGTTTTCTTCCTTGATAGATTCCATCCCACCCGAAATTCACATCCGTAGATTCAAATACCATTTCACCCCAGCGGTCAAACACCCTGAAGATCATTTTTTCTACAAATAATCCACGCACATACAACACATCGTTATTTCCATCATTGTTTGGCGAAAATGCATTTGGAACATAGACATAAGGTCCATCACAAATAATCTCGTAGACCTTCACTTCTGTGGTATCAATCACCGTACACACACCGTCTGAAACATAGAGGGTAAAGACCGTGGTTTCATCTACCGTGGCTTGCGTATTTTGGGCATTCGGATTGAGCACCGGAGCCGCTGGCACCCACTGATAGATCGGATAACCTGATGGAGTGCCCGTCAACGAAATGGTGGATCCCGGGGTGACTAAAGGCGGAGTAGCATTCGCTTGCACTAAACTCGGATTGATGTAAGATACGCTGACATAAATAGAATCTTCTACCACACACCCGTTCGCACTGGTGGCTTCTAAATACAGGTATTGCGTGGCTTGCGGTAAGATGGTCGCAGCCGCTTGATTCGTTGCCCCTTGGATGATGGCCGCTGGGCTCCACACGTAACTAAACACTTCTTGGGAATTATTCATTGCGGTATAAAGGGTTGGGCTGTTTAAACAGATTGAATCAGGTCCGGAGATACTGATTGATTCTGAAAACACCGTAATACTGATGGAATCTGTGTACGAACAATTTCCATTTCCTGCCGTCAAATAATAGGTTGCTGTGCTTGGAACCAAGACTTCCAATGAAGGATCTTGCACCGGATTATTCAAGGTATCCGTAAATTGACTATTGCTTGACCAAACAAACGCGTTCGGACCACCCACCAAGGCGCTCGGAGACAGCACGATGGTAGAATCAACACACAAATACAGCGCATTTGGTAACGAAAAGCTCACCGAAGGATAAACCGTGATGGTAACAGAAGCGGTATCAGCCGCATTACACACGGAATCAAAAATAACGAGCTCGGTGATGTATTGTCCAGGGACGGTGTACGTTACCTGGGGTTCAAAGGTAAGCGAGTCGATTACACCATTACCGAAATCCCAATAAAAATTACTAGTTACCGTGGAGGAATTATTAAAATCTACGGTTACCGGGCTACACCCACTTTCCGGACTGGGTTGGTAATTCGCGATTACGGGAACATCAAATTGCACAAACACACTGTCTGTTTTGGAGCAATACCCATTGGCCGCGGATACATAATACCACCCTGGATTGTTATTTGAAATCAACAAGGTTGAATCATTCGGAGATGGGGTTAACGGAGGCGTGAATGCGGAATTATTCCCCCATAGGTATTGATTTGCTGCTCCGTTCGTATTGATGGTAAGTGCATATGGTGTAGAGGAACACAGCGCCAGGGTGTCAAACAAAACAAAATCAATAGAATCCAATACGGTAATGGTGATTTCGGCCGTATCGGTTAGGTTGCAAATGCTGTCTGTTACATACAAATACACCTGGTATTGCCCCGGATTCGTGTAGGTTACGGTTGGATTGAAGACTGTTGTGCTGGTATTGTTGTTCCCAAAATCCCACAAATAATCATCATTTAGCGAAGAAAAATTATTGAATGTTACCTGAAAGTCCTCACAACCAATAGTTTGATTGGCAATGAATTGCGCGGAAGGAATTAACTCAAAATCAAACTTGAACAGAAGGTTGTTACAATTGGTACTGTTGTTTACACTGGAATATGCGCCTGGAGTAGTAGGAAAATCACTGTTACCACCACAACCTCCACACACGGATTGATATACCACGCCATTTTTATCAAAGCGGCTGGTTCCCCCATCTACGTGCTCCGTAGAACTATTTCCACCCATGTAGGTCGCATAAAGCAAACTCAAGAAATCATGTTCTATGACCATCAAATAGAAATCGAACCCTGTGGTATTCGGCTGATAGGCATTCCCTGAAATAGGCATTCCAGAAATCGGAACATTTTGCAAGATATTGGCTCCCCAACCTGAGATGTAAATATTTCCACAGATGTCCACAAGAAAGGCGGAAGGTGAGATATTAATCTGGCTGCTCCCGTTTCCTATGGTTGCACTCGCTTGATTGGTTGACAGGTTATTGCTTAGCTTGATTACAAACTGGCTGGAGTTCGGGTTATTGTACGGTGCATTCCATATGGGAAAAATCCCTCCTACGGACTGACCCAGCACAAATACATTGTTGTTTCGATCTACCTCTACAAAAAATGCTTGGTCATAATCATTCCTTCCCAGATAGGTTCCAGCGGTGATTGCTGTTCCTCCCGGGTTCAGTCTAATCACAAATCCATCAGATTTCCCCCCTTGATAAGCGCCCATGAGTCCGCCCACTGTACCCGTTAAATTCGTAGACGAGGTGCCACCGCAGGTAAAGATATTATTAAGCGTATCTACTTTCACCGAATAACATGCATCGTTTTGACTTCCGCCGTAATAGGAGGAAAACTGCAGGGCATTAAACGAAGGGTTCAATCTAAAAACAACCCCATCTTGTGCCCCAGCATTCGCAGCCTGAAACGGATTCATGGTTGGAAAATTCGTTGACCGAGTACACGAAGCAATCAAAACATTTCCGGCTTGATCCAGCATGATTTCACCGCGGAACTGATCGCCGTAATTGGTAGTCAAGGAATCATACAAAAAAGCACCGTTGTATGGAAGTGAAGCCACCTTGTAATTTACCCCATCGTTTCCAGAACCACCAACATAGGTAGAAGCCAAGAGGTTTTGACCGTTTGCGCTGAGTTTGGAAACGAATAAATCCGTTCCTTGATTCAGAAAATACACCCCATTAAAAAGAAAATTTGCATTCGCAACACCCCCAGCGTGTGCAGGTTGATATGCCCCATTTGTAGTTGGGAAATCAATACTCGACGTGGCACCAAAGATATAGATGTTATCCACGGAATCACAGATTAAGCTGTTCGCCGTTTCCGTTCCTTGTACCATATCTCCCCCGCCTAAGAAGGTGGCCCAGAGCATGGCTGTTCCAGTTGGATTGAATTTGGTAATAAAGACATCCGTAATTCCATAATTCCCACCAATCGCGACAAAATTCCCGGTAGGGTCATACGAAGATCCGTTCGGCATGGGAAAGTTATTTCCGTATACCATCCCCGCTGAATACGCTGCTCCACTTTGTCCATAGGTGGCTGTCATTCCAAAATTATCAGAAAATGCTCCGTTGTACGTGGCAAAAACCAATACCGGATCAATGACTAAGGGAACCGATTTGTTATACGATCCTACGCGAAAAATCACCTCATCTCCTTGAACGATGAATTTACAATCCACCCATATTCGTTGCCCATTGATCTCCTGAAATGCAGCTAATTGCTCCTGTTTGATTTGACCCAAGGGCGTTTCTATTACTAAATTCCCTTTTCTGTCCACGCTGAGTTTGCTGTGTCCCGCATATTGCATTCGAATTTGAGTAGGATCCGCATCGGGTGAAACTACAAATCCATATTCTTGATTGAGGCCTGTTGCATTTAATGTTAAGTCGATTCCAGGATACAGTTGATGCCTTACTACGTGATCATATCCATGCACCTGGGAAGCCCATTTAGTTGAATCTTTTCCAAGGAAATAATTATGATAAAAGGAAGTTGCTCCCGATTTCTCCATAGTATTGAATGGAAGCGAGTTAACAAAGGCTGCATGCACTACATGTTCTCGAATGTCTTGATTTTTTTGTTTCTCACCTCGGTCATGCGCATGCGCCATGGCGCTCAAGTCTTGTTGATGAAAGATCAGTTTATTCTTCATTACCCACAGCTTACCGCCTTCCTTTTCTGCTTTATAAAGAACCTCAGAAGGCCATTGTCCCTTATTCTCAAAAAACTTAATTGAGTTAATTGCGGGCATGGATTGAAAGCTGCCCTGCGTTGTTTGCGCATGAACACCAACAATCCAATAAAGTAGCCCTAGAAATAATACCCACCTCTTCATCGCTTTAAAAATACGTATTTTATTCGGGTGAAAAAAAGTAATCCATAGGCAGCGCGCTTTTTTGTAATTTTACTTCGCTTACAGCATACTATTCATGAATCGAATTACAGCACTTTTTAAGATAACATACCCACTCATTCAAGGCGGAATGATTTGGTGCTCCGGATGGGAATTAGCTTCGGCAGTTTCCAACGCAGGCGGCCTTGGATTGATTGGATCCGGATCGATGTATCCCGAAATTTTAAGGGAACAAATTCTGAAATGTCAGGCAGCGACAGATCATCCGTTTGGTGTTAATGTACCCTTATTATATCCAAATATTGAGGAGCACCTGAACACCATTATTGAACTAAAGGTCCCCATTGTGTTTACCTCTGCAGGAAATCCAAAAGCGCATACCGCGCGATTAAAAGCAGCGGGAATCACGGTGGTTCATGTGGTATCTTCCAAGAAATTTGCACTAAAGGCACAGGCAGCCGGCGTTGACGCAATCGTAGCAGAGGGATTTGAGGCGGGCGGTCACAACGGACGAGAAGAAACTACTACCCTGTGTTTAATTCCATCCGTGGCAGAAGCCGTTGATATTCCTGTGATTGCAGCAGGCGGCATCGGAAGTGGGAAAGCCATGTTAGCGGCCATGATTTTAGGAGCCGATGGGGTTCAAGTAGGTAGCCGTTTTATAGCTACGCCGGAGTCGAGTGCACACATGGCATTCAAGGAACGTATTCTTCAGGCAGAAGAAGGTGACACCAAACTTACCCTCAAGGAAATTACACCGGTGCGCTTACTTAACAACCCCTTCTATCAAGAAATACAAGCCATATACGAACGGAACGGCACCCCCGAAGAATTAGCAGCTCACCTGGGAAGAGGTCGAGCAAAAAAAGGGATGTTTGAAGGCGACTTAGATGCGGGTGAATTAGAAGTTGGACAAGTTTCAGCAATGATTCGAAACGTAAAACCTGCGGGTGAGATTGTCAACGAAATGATTGAAGAATTTAACCGAGCAGCTCAACAATTAACGAATTTAACAGTATGATTAACTTTCATCGCTTTACCTTGCCCAATGGGTTGAAGGTTATTTTTCACCAAGATAAAACTACGCCCATGGCGGTAGTTAACACCCTCTACGATGTAGGCGCACGGGATGAAGACCCAAATCATACGGGGTTCGCTCACCTTTTTGAACATTTAATGTTCGGAGGTTCTGTGAATATTCCAGATTTTGATGCCCCCTTGCAGCGTGCCGGAGGGGAAAGCAACGCATTTACCAGCAACGACATCACCAATTATTACGATGTGCTCCCCTCCCAAAACATTGAAACCGCCTTGTGGTTGGAAAGTGATCGCATGCTTTCTTTGGCTTTTTCAGACAAAAGTTTAGAAGTTCAACGCAGCGTGGTCATTGAAGAATTTAAGCAACGCTATTTAAATCAACCCTATGGCGATGTATGGTTGGAATTAAGACCTTTGGCGTATAAGGTCCATCCGTATCAATGGGCTACGATTGGGAAAGAAATCAGCCACATCGAACAAGCCACTATGGATGATGTGCGTTCCTTTTTCGGGACACATTATCACCCTGGAAATGCCATACTAACGATTGCAGGAAACTACGAAAACAACCAAATCGAAGACTTGGTAGCCAAGTGGTATGGAAACATCCCAGGGAAAAAGAAAGGGGCTCGGATCTTGATGCAAGAACCTGCGCAAAATGAATATAGAACCTTGACGCTCAAGCGAAACGTACCGGCTTCGGCGTTCTATTACGCCTTTAAAATGTCGGAACGTAAATCGGAAGGATATTACATCGCCGACTTACTCTCCGATGAAGTAGGAAAAGACAAATCAGGTAAGCTGTATTTGAGCCTTAAAAAAGAGAAGTCGCTGGTGCATGAAATCAATGCCTACATCTTGGGATCGCTCGATGAAGGCTTATTTATAGTTTCGGGCAAGCTCATGCCTGGAAAAACCTTTGAGGCCTTAGATGAAGCCTTGTGGGACGTACTGGAAACCTTCAAAAACACCTTGATTTCTACCCCTGACTTAAACAGGTTACGCATGAAAGGAAAGACCTCTAAGGCGTTTCAAGAGCAAGGACTATTAAAC
>DBCM01000133.1 GCA_002293045.1 Flavobacteriales bacterium UBA958
TATATGTCTTTCCAGTTCCTGGAGGGCCAAAGAGGATTTGGTTGAGGGGTATGTTTTTCATAGGATTTTGAATTCTTTCATGTAATAAACCAGGTTTTTTTTCGAGTATTAATTCTTCAAATTCAGGTTTATTGAATTTTCGATAACCCGATTTTTCACTTCTTTCTAATTCGAATTTAATCGCATCGAAGATGCTTTCTTTCATTTTTTTCGAAATTTGAACTCCATGTTGGTAGGTAAACCAGGGTCTGGGATTACTGCCTTTGAATTGCTCACTTTCATCTGTAAGGGGCCTGGTAGAGATAAACCCAAAATCACCATCCGATTGTTTTTTACGAAGGGTAAGACAATATCGTTGACCAATGGTAAAACTTAAATGTCCCCTGCGTGAATGAACGTTAAAAACCAGTCGCTCATCACCTGATTTAAGTGCGAAAAACTGACCAATTTCTCTTAAAAAATCGAGGTAAGCAATTAAATCTTGTTTTTCGAATTTCTCTAAGAATTGTTTGAAATCCACCTCAAGGTCGTCATAGTACTCAAGGTTTTCATACTTTTCTTTCCTCCGGTTGACATTTTCCATAAAGTAGGAATCAAATTCATCCTTGCTGATTCTATGTGCTTGAAATTCGGGGTTTAGTGCTTTGAAACTTGATATTTCCTTATCTATAATTGGTGTTAATTGATTAATCGTGTTATTCAGGTCGGACAATAATTCTTCAATGCTTGTATAATTCTCCTTGGGACTTTGCAGTTCGTATTTGAACATACTGTTCCCTGGTTTAGATTCGTATTTATAAGTGCCAAGTTCATCAATTTTTGGTTTTAGTGATTTCAAGAATTTTAATACCAATTCATTTTGCAGGTCTTTTGGCGATTCAGTTTGAACAAATTGAATATAATATGAAATTCCGTGCGGCGTGTACCCGCAAAAAATATCAATAACATCACCAGCAGAACCAGGAAAACTTACGGGTATATTCCACAGCGTAAATCCAAAATAACCCGATTTTTCCGTTCCGATGAAATAATCCAACTCTGATCCTTTTGAGCCTTTAATCCTTGTTGAAAAAGTGAATTCCGGATTTTCCTCATGCCGTTGCATCAGCCAGTCAAATAGTGCCTTTTCGTATGTTTGGTAGTCTATCATTGTTTATTTTGAAGGGTTTTATCTTGTTCTAAAGCAATTACACGCTGGTTTTTGGTGTTGGAGGTCTTTCTCGTTTAATTCTTTTAAAGGAATAATGATTTAAAGGTATAATTTTTTGACTTGTGTTGTTTTTTCGTCAGGCGAAATAACTTTTCAAATGTAGGCGTGGATTCGATTGTTTTTTAAAGGATGGATTTAAGAATTTGCCCATGGTTGAATGGTATTGTTCCACAAATAACCACAAAACCATACAATACCACAAGCCTATGACCTCAATTGTCGGGGGAATATGTTCTATTTTTTTCCATTGACCTGAATTGTCTCAAAAAGAAAAGAATTTTGTGTCACTAAAAACACACTATGAAAATTCTATTTATTTTATTGACTACACTCTTAACTAATGCGGTATTTGGTCAATTGACTTATGTTGATAATTATGATGGGGTTTATCCATTGCCTCCCTACAATAATCAAAGTACAAGTTTGATGCAAAATTTTGATTTAAATAATGACGGGCAATTAGATATTCAATTATTTTGGAATGTTGTAGGAGGATACACCACCTGCAATGCGACTACAGTTGGTGCACCTATTTATCATCTATATTTTCAGGGTAAGGTTAATAATTTTGGTCAGAATAAAGTAAATAGTTCTAGTATAACTGCAGCCCTAGGAATAGATTGTACAAATGATACTTTGAATTCATTAGACTTATGGAATAATTCCTCAATGCTGCATAGAGGTGAATTCCCAACTCCTTTTTGTCTGAGTTTGGGTTATGGGACGCACAAACAAGGATTTCGTTTAATATTAACTAACCCTGCAAATGGTGCGCTTGGTTATAAATATGGATATATAAATTACACTCTTACTAATGGGGGTGATATTATAATCCATGATTGGTACTATGAAAACACGTTCAATGTTCCAATCGTTGCAAATTCGCAATTGCAATATCCCTACGACGGGAATTGTATTCATTACGATACGGTCACGGTACAAGACACATTGGTAACCCAAATTTACGACACCATTACAACCCACATTAATGTGTATGATACGGTCTTGGTTTCAGTAACGGATACCTTAATCATAAATACGACCTTAAATCTTCCGGCACCAAACAATACGAATATCATAACAGTGTATCCCAACCCTGCAAGTGATCATATCACCATCGATAATGGCAATTTCGCATTAATGAACGGGTATTCAATAAAAATTGAAAATTCAGCAGGGCAGCAGGTGTTCAATGCTTCGGTTAATCAAGCCCAATTCTACATAGATATTAGCACCTGGACGGGTAATGGCTTGTATTTTATTCACTTAATTGATCCAACCAGTAATACGGTAACCATACGTAAGTTGGTAGTTCAGTAGAGGGTTTTAAAATCAGCTAAACCTAAGTTTCTTTTGGTGGGTTCACTCTATTACTTTTCCGGGTAGTATATTTATTGGTACATCGTTGGTTCATCATACAAGAAGTCAATTTCAGCCGAAATGGCACAACGTAGCATTAATTTCATTCTGCGTTGAGTGGCCTCATCCAGGTTAGGGTACAGGTTAGCATATGTCTCGATATACGCTTCAAATAGCTCTTACAACATGTAGACATGCGCTTTTTCTTTTTCTATAAATTTTTCTATGTTATTTTGTGTTAAGGTTATTCTTTTCAGGGGTGGAAATACGAATTTCTTTTTTCATCTCGCGGGAATGTAAATAACCCAAGGTTATGGCTACACCAGCGATAACTAATAAGGTGAATAAAAGCTCATTTTGCTTCTTTAGCATGGTGTTTTCTGCGATGTGTTGATTCATTAGGAGTGTAAGAGAGACGTGGCCTTTTAAGGGTGGGCCGAATATTTTTTGTATTTCTGATGGATTCATGGTTGTTTGTTTTTTAAGTTTTCAAGGTGAATTTCTTGCTCGCTGTAATAAGTCATTATAAAGGTGCCGATCTTGGCGTTGTATCGTTTTTGGGTTCCTTCCGGATGGTTCATATCATGCAAGGAATCGTAAACCTCGAAATCATACCCCGCCTCGTTCAGTTCATCCAAGCTTACAATAATTTCTTCAAGCGGTATTTTAAAATAGGACTTTAATATGCGAAGGTTCTTCTGCCGTTGTTCAGTACGTTGATCCAACGATTGATCATTGGATTCAGCTGCCTGGTTTTGGGCGCGCTGTCTTTTAATCCGCTTTTCCGCATTGTCGTAATCGTCTTTGCATTTATCGCAGCAGTATTTGGTGCTAGCGTTGGTGTACATGAATTCGTAGGAACAAAATCGACACTTCTTATAATAAGGACTGTTGCGGTCAATCGGCATGTTTAAACCTCTTTTTTGAATTCTGAGTAATTTTTTGTCAAAAAAAATGGGTGTCATCTGAATATTTTAAGTAACTTAGCGGTACGAAAATAGAAATTTAAGTAACCTTTTGTTACAAAAATAAAAATTTGTTTGAATATAAAAAAAATATGGAAAACATTTTTCAAAAAAAATGGAGTCAAGAGATTTTCCAGAGGATTCAGTCGGAATATCCAAACATCTCAGAACGTTTGGCGTCATTGCGCCTAACTCAAGTGAAACGCCGCAACTTTTATCACTGGAAAGAAGAAGGCTTAATCGATTGGGTGGGAAGCGATGAAGAGGATAAGCGCACCTGGGTGCGTTTGAACATGTATGAATTCATTTGGGTTCGGATTATCCAATCTGCTCGTGATTTTGGTATTCCTATTGGAACATTACATGAGTTAAAAGCCTACTTGTTTGGGAACGTATTAACAATGTATAAGGAGGGCGGTGAGGCTACGCTGCGGAAACTTAACGAGGAGGAAGCCGATCGTCTTCAAGTCCTTGTGGACTACATGGAGTCGCACGAGGAGGAACTTCGTCAATCCGGAGAAATGATGATTATTTCGATGCTTGGGTCGATCCTTCATTATTGTATATTCGGCCAACAACAAGCCGCCATTGTCTTTTCTAAGGATTCATCTGGGTATCGGTTCTTTCCAATGATACATCCGAAAGATGAGGTTGTTTCCATGGAGCCTGCCTATGAATTGCTAAAGCAAACGCATTTGTTCCTTAGTCTTAATGCGTTGGTGAATGAATTTTTGGAAGAGCCTGAGAACTTAAACAACTTAAGCCATTGGGGATTCATTACAAGCAAAGAACACAAAGTTTTACAAGCGATCAAAAGCAAAGAATTCAGTTCCATTCAGATTAAGTTCCATTCCGACAAAGATTTTACCATTGAAGGTACCCAAGATGTGGATCTTAGGAATGAACAGGCAAAACAGGTGCAGCGGATTTTTGGCCTTAAAGCCTACGATGAAGTAACGCTTAAATTCAGAAATGATAAGCACATTTATCTTAAAAACACCAAACAATTATAGACCCGTGAAGCGGCTCCAAGAGAAAAAGAAACTGACACCCAAAGAAATGGCTATCAGTTGGTTTTATTTTATATATGTTAACTGTTACACAATGCAGAAAAATACTCGGAAATATGGCAAACGATTGGAGTGATGAAACAGTATTGGAAGTCAGAGATTGGCTTTCAACCCTGGCCGAACTTATTCTTCAAGTAGATCAAAAAACACAAGAAAATGAAAAAGAAAGCAATTGTATACACCCGCGTGTCAACCGACGAACAAAACAACGGATATAGTCCCGCAGATCAACGAGAAAAGCTGCTTAGTTTTTGCGAAAGGCAAGAGATTGAAGTAGTTGGGTTTTACCACGACGATGAAAGTGGTAAATCGTTTAAACGACCAGAATGGATTAAGATTATGGCTTATCTTAGAAAGCACAAGAATGTCGTAGACTATGTGTACTTTTTAAAATGGGATCGATTTTCTAGAAACGCAACAGAGGCTTATGCCGAATTGGCCAAACTTAAAAAATTGGGGGTAGAGGCGCGCGCCATGGAACAGCCACTGGATTTGGAAATTCCCGAGCAAAAGGTGCTACTGGCGATTTACCTTACTGCGCCAGAGGTGGACAACGACCGCAGAGCGCTCAATGTTTTTCATGGTATGCGCCGCGCGAGAAAGGAGGGAAGATGGATGGGAGGGAAGCCTTTGGGGTATCGCAACACGCGAGATCAAAATAACCGACCCATTATTGCTCCTGAAGGTGGATTGATTGAATCCTTGGTGGTTAGGGCCTTCCACGATTTTGCAACGGGGTTGTATAGCACCGAGGAGCTCCGAGCCAAATACGTTAAATTGGGGCTTAAATGCTGTAAGAATTCCTTTGCGAATATGCTGCAAAGCCAAGCTTATATTGGTAAAGTACTGGTCCCTAAGTACAAAAACGAACGCGAGCAATGGATTCAAGGGCAACATCAACCGTTGATTGATGAGCTTACCTTCCTAAAATGTCAAGAGGTAATCAATGGACGAAAACGCAAAGTTCCACAAACCTTTAATACGCTTCGGGATGAATTTCCATTGAGGGGATTTTTAATCTGTCCGCAATGCGGTAAATCCTTAACCGCTTCAACTTCCAAGGGAAAATATAACTATTTCTCCTATTATCATTGCTTCAAAGGATGCAAGGAGCGCCAGAAGGTAGAAGTGGTTCATCAGTCCTTAGAAGAGTTGCTACACGTTCTTTCCCCTAAGGAAGATCCGATGAATTTGCTGGTTGCGTTAATCAAAGCAAAGTACAAGGAGCAAAATCAAAATTCGCGTGCAGAAGCGGCTGCCATCTTGAGGGAAATAGGGCGTCAAGAGCAACGATTATCCAACGCGCGAGACCTGATGTTGGACGGCGAAATCTCTTCAGACGACTTTAAAGGTATGAAAGCAGAGATCGATCAAGCGCTCACTCGACTGCGTTTCGAGCACATTCAAGCATCGACCGAGGTGGCGGGAATAGACAAAAAACTCGACCAACTTGGAAGGACCATGTCGAACCTCTTAAGTCTCTATAAATCAGCAGACTTAGCCATCAAGAGGAAGCTAATTGGTTCGATGTTCCCTAAAAAATTGACATTTGAAAAAAATGCAGTTCGAACTCTAGAATTAAACCCAGCGGTTTTGCTAATTTCTAGTAAAATCAATGCTTCCAGAAGGGGTAAAAAAGATAAGCACACCAATTTTGGTGTGCTTACCTGTCAAGTGGAGTCGGAGGGGTTCGAACCCTCGTCCAAACAATGGGAACTCAAGCTTTCTACATGCTTATTTCCTGATTGATTTTTCGATCCGAAATTGGACAGGAACACCCGGTCTCGGACTTAGCCACTGAGTTCTCGTAACCGCTTAGTAGCCTCACGTTTACCAGCCCGATGAGATGAACCTTCGAGTGGTAAGCAAAACGGGCCGTCGCCTACCGAAGGTACTTGTTCAACCTACTGTCCTTCAGTTGAATTAAGCCAACTAACATTCCGTTAATTAAGCAGCAAGTGCGTATGACGTATTGTCATTTATTGTTTGTGACAAGATATTAAAGAGGTTCACCACAACCCTCTGCATGCTGACACCTGACTGCCGCTATCGCTGTCAAATCCAATGTCGACCCCAAAGAACGTATTGCTTCGCTAAAGCAACTGCTGCAAAGTTACGCGCTTTTGTGCGGGTTATAACAGGATTTGAACTGATTTAATTAATTTTAGGAAAACTAAGCACCTTTTTATGTCATATCCATACCAACTACAGACCTTTCAACAATATCAAGACGCCTATCAACATAGCGTTGATAATCCCGAATCTTTTTGGGCATCCATCGCAGCGAATTTCCAATGGATAAAACCATGGGATAAGGTCCTTCACTGGAATTTTTCCGACCCCGATGTACGCTGGTTTGATGGAGCGCAACTCAACATTACAGAAAATTGCCTAGACCGTCATTTGGCTACCCAGGGCAATACGACAGCAATTCTTTGGGAATCCAATAATCCGGAGGAAGCATCTCGCGCAATTTCCTACACGGAACTTCATCACTTAGTAAATCAATTCGCGCGGGTACTGCTCAATCATGGGGTTAAAAAAGGCGACCGCGTATGCCTCTACATGGGAATGATTCCAGAATTAGCCATTGCCACCTTGGCCTGCGCTCGCATTGGAGCCATCCATTCCATTATTTTCGGTGGGTTTTCTGCACAAGCCATAGCGGATCGTGTCGCGGATGCCGGCGCAACCTGTATCGTAACCTGCGATGGAGCCTACCGGGGAGCAAAGGATATTCCTTTAAAAGCGGTCGTGGATGAGGCGTTGAAATCTAGCAAATCCGTGGCATCTGTGATCGTTTATGAGCGCACCAAGACGGCTTGCACCATGCAGGAAGGACGCGATTTTTGGTGGCATAACGAAATGGATCGGGTAGCAAACGAAGGGAATTGGAATGTACCCGCAGAAGCCATGGAAGC
>DBCM01000015.1 GCA_002293045.1 Flavobacteriales bacterium UBA958
TGCCAACGGAACCTACACCTATACACCAAATGCGAACTTCAATGGTAACGACCAAGTTATCGTGCAACTTTGCGATGACGGAACACCGCTTCCTGCCATTTGCGTAAACGATACCATTTTCATCACCATTAATCCAGTGAACGATGGTCCGGTGGTGGACAACGAAACGCATGTGATCAATGAGGATGGTTCTGCCTCCGGTGATTTAACGGATGTGGGAGATTTTGATCCTGACGGTACTTCCTTAATTTGTGCACCAACACCAGGTTTTGGTCCATTTCACGGAACTATTATAATTAATTCGAATGGAACCTATACGTATACCCCTAATGCTAATTATTTTGGCAACGATACTGTGGTGGTAGAAGTATGTGATCAAGGGTTACCACTTCCCGGCTTGTGCACGTATGATACAATCTTTATTGTAATTAATCCGGTAAATGATGCGCCGATAGCAACTGTTGATTTCAATAGCACATTCGAAGGAATTTCAACGAGTGTTCCGGTTACGAATAACGATACCGACATTGATGGATTAATTGATAATACCTCTGGTACGATAGTTCAAAACGGGGCCAATGGTACAGCCACAATCAGTAATGGAATCATTAATTACACCCCAAATCCTGGCTTTGTAGGACAAGATTCTGTAATCTACCAAATTTGCGATAATGGTATGCCAGTTTTATGCGATACCGCATTACTTATTATTACGGTGGAGCCTTGTTTAACTAATCCAAATGCAGATTGTGATGGAGACGGCGTGATAAATTCGACGGAGATAGCCAATGGAACAGATCCAAGCAATGCCTGTAGTTTTGTAGTAGCCAGTCAATCTACGGCACCGAGTGCTCAATGGTTGTCATCGGACTGCGACGGAGATGGAGTGACAAATCAAACGGAATTAACTGACAGTACCAATCCGCTTAACAGTTGTGAATATCTAGCAATAAACCAAACGCTACCAACCTCTCCAGCCTATAATGCACAAGATTGTGATGGCGATGGCGTAACAAATGGTGATGAGGTAGATCCTGACGGAGACGGAATCCCAGGTCCGAATGGAACGAACCCCCAAAATCCGTGCAGCATGAATGTTGCCAACGTTACGGTATCCTTAGATCCAATTTGGGCTTCAAGTGATTGTGATGGTGATGGAGTAAATAACGGCTTAGAAATCGATCCCGATGGCGATGGAATACCCGGTCCCAACGGAACAGATCCGGTAAACGGATGTTCATTTACTCTGGCAAACCAAACCTTAGCTCCAAGTATCGCATGGCTCAATAGCGATTGTGACGGAGATGGGGTAACCAATGGGAACGAAATTGACCCTGACGGTGACGGGATTTTAGGTCCAAACAACACCGATCCATTACTCCCATGTGACTACACTGCTACAAACCAAACCGTTATGCCTTCTATTGCATGGAATGGCCTAGATTGCGACGGTGACGGTGTTTCTAATCAGGATGAAATTGACCCAGACGGCGACGGTACTCCCGGTCCCAACGGTACGAATCCTCAAAATCCTTGTTCGTTAATCTTGTCTAGCCAAACACTGGCAGTAAGCCAAGCGTGGTACACTCAAGACTGTGATGGAGATGGAGTTACAAATGAAGACGAAATCGATCCAGATGGCGATGGTACTCCAGGGCCGAATGGTACGGACATTTTCAATCCTTGCGAATACAATGTATCGGATCAAACTCAACAACCAGACTCCACATGGTATGCAACCGATTGCGACGGTGACGGAGTAACCAATGAAGATGAAATTGATCCAGACGGGGATGGAACGCCTGGTCCAAATGCTACCGATCCAAATAATCCATGCGAATTTACGCTTAGCGCACAAAGTACTGCACCAAGCGCGGTTTGGCTCGCTCAGGATTGTGATGGCGACGGAATTACGAATGGCGGTGAAATTGACCCGGATGGCGATGGTACACCTGGACCAAATGGTACAGACCCCAGCAATCCATGTTCGTTTACACTTGCCAATCAAACGGCAACACCTTCACAAGCATGGTTAGATGCCGATTGTGATGGCGACGGAGTGAGTAACGGGACAGAACTCGATTCTGATGGTGACGGTACTCCGGGGCCTAATGTTACTGATCCCAATGACCCATGCTCGTTTGATGCGTTAAACCAAACGCTGGTTACTTCACTCAATTGGAATGCATTGGATTGTGATGGTGATGGAGTATCCAATGGTATTGAAACCGATCCGGATGGTGACGGAACGCCTGGTCCGAATGGTACTGATGTATTAGATCCATGTTCATACACGGTTGCAAATCAAACCATGGCTACCAGTGTGCTATGGAATGATGCGGACTGTGATGGTGATGGTGTGCCAAATATTACTGAAGTTATCGATGGTACCAATCCATTAAATCCATGCGAATTCGATTCTACAAGTATTTCACTTCCATTTGGTCCAGGTTATTGGGGTGCAGATTGTGATGGCGATGGACTCACCAATGCTGTTGAAGATAGTCTCGGAACGAATCCTTGGGATGTAGATACTGATGGAGACGGTATTTCTGATGGAGATGAAGTTACCGGTGGAAGTAACCCCTTAGACCCTTGTGACCCGACACCTAGTCTCCCATCTTGTAATGAAGGAGTTGTTATTCCTGAGGCCTTTACACCGGATGGAGATGACATCAATGATTACTTTGTTATTCAAGGAATTGAAAATTACACAACCAACAAATTCATGGTCTTTAACCGCTGGGGTAACTTGATTTATGAAAAAGTTGGATACGACAACTCATGGAACGGGAATTCCAACGGATCACTAATTATAGGTTCCGACCCCTTGCCTACCGGAACGTATTATTACATCCTAGATTTAGAAGGGAATGGTGAGAAGATGTATAAAGGAAGTATTTATTTAAAAAGATAAGACCATGAAAAACATAATAAAATATATCCCAATATTTATGGCGGGTTGGATGTTTTCTCAACAAGAACCCCAATTCACACAGTACTTTGACAATACCTTGTTTCAAAATCCAGCATATGCCGGAAGCAATAAAATGCTATCGTTTAATACCATGCACAGAGAACAATGGGTGGGCTTTGAAGGAAGACCTTCTACGACAAGCATGACCTTGCACAGTCCCTTATCATATGAGTCTGTAGGATTAGGAATTTCAGCGATACGTGATGTTATCGGTCCAACCACGCAACATATGGTTTATGCGGATTTTTCTTATTCCTTGCGAATAACTAAAAATCAAACCTTAGCATTTGGTTTGAAAGGAGGATTCAACATGATCAATACCAAAACTTCGAGTTTAACCACTACTGAATATGATCCAAATCTTGTTCAGAATACACTCAATCGCTTCAATCCAAATGTAGGATTTGGAGTATATTATCACTCCGATAAATTCTATTTAGGGTTAAGTTCTCCTAAGTTACTGGAAGGAAGTATTGATGGATCGACAACTAACCTCGAAAAACGCCACTTTTATCTGCACACAGGCGCAATTTTCAACCTAGGAAATGTTTGGAAACTGAGGCCTACCGCGCAAATAAAATCTACACTTGGCGCGCCATTGAGTATTGATTTATCCAATGCATTCATTTATAATGACAAAGTTTTTATTGGAGGAACCTATAGACATCAAGCAGCAGTTGGCGTATTTTGTCAATATCAAATTTCACAACAACTTAGAGTTGGTGTAGCAAGTGACTTCGCAACTACAGCAATCCGGAATTACAATCAGGGAACTTTCGAAGCCATGATTTCTTATGACTTTAATTTCACAAAAGGCGGAATTCGTTCGCCACGTTATTTTTAACATATACGTATGAAACATATTAGTATCCTCGTTTTCGTTTTATTTACCCTAAGTGTTTTAGCTCAAAATTCGCTACAAAAAAAAGCTGACTATAATTTAGAACATTTGAATTTTTGGTTAGCAAAAGGGCAATATAAGCGCTTAATCAAAACGAACCCTCAACGCATTGAAAACACTATCAAATTGGCGATGTGTCACAAGCAGATGCATGAAAATGAGAAAGGGTACCTCTTGCTCAGTCCACTATACACTCAAAATCAATTAACCTCTGCTCTTGACTATGAACTGTTTGGTCAACTGTGTTTACTTACCAAACGTTACGAGGAAGCCGATGCAAGCTTTAAAAAGCAGCGAGAATTTCTTTTTACTGAAGGCACTAAGAATAATGAACAGCCAACCATCTTAAGCAAAGAGCGATTATCGTGGAAAAGTGATTTTGAACTTAGTGCATTATTAATTAATTCTACAAAAGCCGATTTCGGTGGATACCCCTATTTAAATGGGAATTTCATATTTCTATCCAATCGAGGAAATAGTCCAGTTAAAAGAAAATGGGCGGGAAATGGCGAGAATTTCCTAGATTTTTATGTAGTCAAAAACCAAGAGAACGTTGTTCGATTCAAATCAAATTTAGTGGATAAATTTCACGAAGGTCCACTTTGTGTGCACCCAAATGGTAAATGGGTATATTTCACCAGAAACAATGTTTCCAAAGGAAGATATCGTAAGGATAGTAAAGGAATTCAGCAATTAAAACTTTACCGAGCCGACATTAATAGCAAGGGTAAATGGAAAAATATAAAGGCATTGAGTGTAAATTCAAGTGAATTTTCTGTTGCTCATCCATTCATTTCATCGGATGGCACCTTGATTTATTTCAGTTCAGACATGCCCGGCGGATCTGGAGGTGCTGATTTATATGTGGGTCAATTAACGACAGAAGGTGAAATAACAGACATTAAAAACCTAGGAACAACCATTAATACGCCCGGTAATGAGGTATTCTCATGGGTTCAAGAAAATCAACTATTTTTTGCTTCTGACGGATTAGCCGGACTGGGTGGATTAGACATTTTTGTTTCTAAAATGAAGCCAACCGGCATGTTCTCCAAGCCAAAAAACATTGGAAGTCCTGTGAATACGAATGCAGACGATTTTGCTCTTATCTTTCATTCAACTGATGCGGGCTATCTGAGTAGTAATCGATCGGGATTTGGATCAGATGATATATACTCCTTCAAGATGAATGAACCGATTAAATGGATAATCAGTGTCACCGGGAATTTAAAGGAATTGAGCAGTGATCACATGATCCCCAATCAACAGTTGATCGTATTTAACAACAACGGGGAAGCGATTGACACTGTACAAAGCGATGAACAAGGCTTTTTTGAATTGGAATTGAATGAAGGCGACGAAATCACAATCAAATCGCCAGAAGGTGCATTTGAGGAAGGCTCATGGAATTATACGGTAAGCAATGAAGATAATCAAACGTTGAATCTTTTATTGAATGGTCATCCAAATCTCACGTTAAATACGCTGGTTACCGATAAAAAAACTGGAACTCCAGTGGAAAACGTAAGCGTTAGTATTAAAGACCTGAACACAGGAAAGCAAATCACCCTTGGGAATACCGGGAAGGACGGAAGTATCTCTGATCTCTTAACTGATCTAAAAAAGAATCAGAATTTATCCTTAGAGATTAGCATAAAAAAACCTGGATATCTGGATAAGACCGCAAATTTGACTTACACGGTTACCCAAACAGAGACGATTAATTTACATGAATTGATTGATATGGGTATAGGAAAAATTGAGGTGGGTGGGAACTTAGCTGATATGATTGATATTAATCCCATTTACTTCGACCTAGGGAAATACATCATACGTCCGGATGCGGCACTGGAATTGGATAAGATTGTTGGGATTATGAATAAATACCCCGATATGGTAGTGGAGTTAGGTTCGCATACAGATTGTAGATCCAGCAAAGCATTTAATCAAAAACTATCTCAAAATCGCGCTAAAGCCTCCGCCGATTACATCAAATCAAGAATTACTACTCCAGGTAGAATTTCGGGTGTTGGTTTCGGTGAAAGTAAGTTGAAAATTAATTGTCCGTGCGAGGGAACAGTTAAATCATCTTGCCCAGAAGAAGAACATGCCAAGAATCGAAGAACCGAATTTATAATTAAAAAGGTTAACTAACGCATTCAAAAGCCCCTTTCGAGGTGCTTTTTTTATGACTATTGTTCTTAAAAAGTACATCGGAATATGTACCTTTAACCGTGCGTTTACTCATTCCTTTTTTATGTCTGTTGCTCTTCTCCTGCACGAAGGAGGTTACAATTGATATCCCAGCTGAAGAGGCAAAGTTGGTGGTAGATGCGCGAATAGAAACGCATGGCGCGCCCATTGTACTGCTGATGCAGTCGCAATATTTGTATAATCCAACCGATTTGGCTTCCTATTTTTCCTCGAATATCACCAATGCAACCGTCACAGTACGTTCAGGAAACATTACCTATCCACTGTCGCTCTTTGCACCCAGTGAATTACCGCTTGCCAGCCAAATCACGCTGGCAGAAATGCTCAAGCTAGAATTAAACGCCCTTTCATTCTTTCCGATAAAAGTTTATTCAACGCTTGATCCCGCATGCCTTGGTGAAGAAGGAAAATCCTACACCTTAGACATTGCCTACGATGGAGACGATTACAGCGCAACCACGTCAATCCGTGCTCCAGTGCCCTTAACTTCCCTTTCCTGGATACCAGATCAAGAAAACAACTCGTTTGGGCTCTGTTGGGCTGTGCTTTCAGATCCAGTTTCTCAAGTGAATGCCTATCGATGGGAATCGAAAATCATCACTTCGGTGAATGGACAACCCAAGGATTATCGGTTTAGGCATGGCGGTTCCTCGTATTTTAGTGATGAATTTTTCAATGGGCTAACCATAGATTTTGATACCCGGTATCCAGATAAAGACAGCACCTACCCCTCCGGGTTCAAACGCCATTTTAAATATGGAGACAGTGTGGTCATTAGATTTTCTCACATTGAAATCCCCGTCTACACCTATTTCGATAAAATGAGGTCGCAAATGGAAAGCAATGGCAGCCCCTTTTCATCGCCCGTATTAATTACAAGTAACATCAGTAACGGCGCCTTAGGGATTTGGGCTGGATATGGAACCTGGTATGACACCCTTTATTGCATTCCTTAAGCTCAAACTACATGGCTGTAAACCCACACGCACAAGAACAAATAAAAACGATTATATCGGAGCTTAGAATCCTCTATGAACGATACCGTGCAGCGCATGCATGGACCAATCAACAAGACATTATTGGACTCTGCATCATGTTGCTCAGCAATGCACTCATCATCACCACGGCTTGGTTATGGTTTATAAACCTGGTTCCTACGTGGTTTACCATAGTGCTTATTGCATTTCTTACCTCGATGCTACACGAGTTAGAGCACGACCTCATCCACGAATTATATTTCAAACGACACAAAGTCATGTATCACGTGATGATGTTGGGCGTATACCTGTTTCGTCCCATCAGTTTAAATCCATGGATTCGGAAGTATTGGCACCACTTTCATCACCAACATTCCGGGATGCCTTTCGACATTGAAGAACGCGGAATAACCAACGGCGATCGATTTTCGATCCTTCGCTTATTGGTGCTGCCTGATTTATTACTTTCTGGAATCATCCGAATGCCAAGATTAAGAAAAGAGATATTAATAGAATACAACAAAGGAAATCTGAGCAAAAACGACCTGCGTTTAATCATTCGAACTGTATTGGTTGGACTTCTACCTTTTGGGGTTCCACTCACCATCCTCTGGTATGCATTTATTTTGCTTCATTTACTCCAGTGGATGGGGTATCCCCTCCCCCAATTAGATGCGCTCCTATCCTGGATTTATCCATTGATGGTGCTTTTAGTTGTTCCTAATCTAATTCGACAGTTTGCACTGCATTTTGTATCTTCTAACATGCATTATAATGGTGATGTTGAACACGGAAATGTGATTCAACAAGTGCAAGTGTTTATGCCGTGGTGGAGTTACCCCATGCAATGGTTTTGCTTCTTTTTCGGAGCAACGCATGCCATTCATCATTTTGTAGTTAATGAACCGTTCTATCTGAGACAATTTACCCGAAAAAAGGCCCAAGAAGTGCTCATTAATAATGGAGTCCGTGTAAATGATGTGCGAAATATTCGCTTTGCCAATCGCTATCATCATTCATAAAAAATTTCTTTTCAACACCCCGTACATAGTATACGGAGTAGTTGATTTAGGTTGAGTTAGTTTATCAATCTTTGGTTTCTAAATTCTTATTATGAATCCAACGGATAAAAAAAATCCTACGCAGGGACTGCGTTTGTACAACCCAAATCCCATTCGAATGGGAGAACTCCATGTTTCATGTATTGAACTAACCGATACAGAAACCCGAATTGATTTTATCTATTTCGCACCGAAGAAATATTCCAAGGGCGGGTGGATCCAAATTCATTCAGAAACCTTTATTAGAATCAATGCTGCCCATGATAAGTTCAAGTTGCTCGAAGCCATAAACATCCCCATCGCTCCCGACAAACATTACTTTAATCACGCAGGAGAGTCTAAAAATTTCACGCTCGTGTTTCCACGGATTCCAGACAACACATCCTGCATGGATATTATTGAACGAGAAGCACCCGGTACCTTTTTTAATTTCTATCAACTAGACTTTTCCACCTGGAAAACCACCCCGTTTTCTATAGGCAATCATGAGGCCATTCAGCCGTGTACACTGAGCACCGAAGACCTCAACGAACTCCGGATAAAGATTCTCACCTGTAAATTAGCGCTGGCACAACTGGCCGTGCGCAAGCAGGATTGCATTCGAAACCAACGCTATGAGCAAGCCAGTGACTTACGAAGTGAAGAAAAGGAACTGAACGAGGAACTTGAACAGCTTAAAAACCCACTGCTGGATTGGTTCATTCAAACAGAACGACTCCCGAGTACCTGGCCTTTGCTTTCAGAATTATATAGGCTGTTAACAGAATTCCCTGAACGTGATGATCATTTGTTAAGTACGTTTAAAGAAGAGCTACTGCAGACAAAAAAACGTTTAATTGACCGCTTAGTGAATTGCCACATCGATCGAGACATCGAACAAATTAGGGCGCATCACCATTCCATACGATCAATCGACGAATTCCTGAATACCAAATAATTTGTTTGTTTAATATGCTATTAAAGAAGTCGCTTTCGGGCGGCTTTTTTCATGCTACAAGGTTGCAAGCAATGGGTAAATGGATGGATTCATTGGAACATTTGCAGTGAATATTAACCTAAAACACAAACAGCTTATGCAAAGAAAACAGAACATTTCCACCTTCTACACAGACAAGCAAGTATGCTTTGATTCCATCCGAGAACATTCCTACTCGCAATCACCCCTTAAGCCATACTTACTCATGCAGAAAATTGAGCGCAGTGAACTACAATCCCATTTCGAAGTGCACTCCGATTTTCCACCGTTTAAACAAGAAGAATTTTTACTGGCACATACGGAGGAATACGTATCGAATTTCTTTAACAAAACCGGTAATTACCGATCCAATGGCATCCCTTGGTCAGAGAATTTAGCGACCAGCGTAACCTATACCAACAGTGCCATCTATCACGCCATCAAACACAGCCTCGAACATCCCGACCACGTATGCTTTGCACCCGTTTCGGGAATGCACCATGCAAGACCCCATTCAGGTCAGGGCTTCTGTACCTTTTCAGGACAAGTCATCGCCTCATTAAAACTATACGATGAACTCGGAGTTTCAGGGGCATGGCTCGATTTAGATGGTCACTTTGGAAATAGCATAGAAGATTCAAGAGGGTTTGATCCCCGCATCAACAAGGCCATTCCATGGGATTGCAACGTAAATCCCATCGGATATAATGAAGAATATCTTCAAGACTTTAAATTCAAACTGGAACGGGTGAAACGCCGAATCTTGGCAGGTAAGGTCCATTACGTAGTTTTTGCCCATGGGGCAGACAGTCATATAGATGACGACCTTGGTGGACAGTGCGATACCGCTCATTGGTTGGCATGCGCTGAAGTCTTTAGCACCTGGGTGAATGAGGTTTCGCTCGAAATAGGCAAACCCCTTCCCGTAACCTTGGCCCTATTCGGTGGATACCGAACCGATGATTATAACATCGTGCTAGACCTTCATCTTGCCTCCATCGAACGCTGTAGATCTATCCTGTGTGAGGCAAACGAGGCGCAAGCGGCTTAATTTAATTTTTAAATACTACTTGTAACTTTTTATCGTTTCAGGTGTCTCATTAAAAAAAGCTACCCATGAAAAAAACATTTATGTTTATTGGATTCCTTGGGGCATCCATCACCGCATTTAGTCAAGTTCAACTTACACAAGTACATTTATCAAGCGGCTCCTACCGACAATTTGGATTCACGCCGTCAAACATTACTGACTTTGCTCCCTTGGCGCCAGGTTCTTCTATTTTGATGAAGGATTTCAGTAACTACGAAAATGGAATGGGGTACTACAACTTTAATTATCCGTTCAATATAGGGATGCAGAACAATTCGTCCTTCCAATCCCTTCAAGTTGGTTTATCACTGCCTAAATGTCAAGGTACCTTACGTTTGGGAATATCCAACTTCTCCAATCAATTGATGAGTGCTTATGGGTCGTATTACGAATCCCATGTAGTGGACACCTTAATTTCCTCTCAAAATGGTAGCATGGCTTTCGTAGATTCAACGATAAGCAGAAGTGTATTTGGAAATTACACCAACCAACAAATTCGCTTAGAAGCAGCCTATGTTTGGGAAATGAATGCTGGAGAACGTTGGGCATTTTCAGCTGGCGCTGGAATGTCATTTGGTTTATCTTATCAATCCAGAACCACCTTACATTTCACAGAATACACGAACAGTTATCAAGGATATGGTTCGTATGCAGGAAACCAAACGACCACACATGAAAGCGAGGCCTACAAAAATCCTATGAATTGGGGGGCAAATCTTTATGTGCCACTTGGTATTAATTTACGCTTAGGAACGAAACGTGCCTTCTGGAAACCGTGGATGATTTACTCTGAATTACGTCCGCAACTATCCATCAATTCAATTCCTAAGGCAGGGCTTAAATTTAGTCCAGGAATTGGTTCAGCCAGTGGTATTCGTTACAACATCCCAACGTCAAACAAAAAAAGCCACGCAGATTTTTAATCGGATAATTTTGGAACCGCAGACCCAGTAATAAACAATTGCTGGGTTTTCTTTTTGTTACTTGGTACGAAAGAAAAATACGCAAAATCAGTATAGCCATTCCCCTCTTGTTTCAGCTTAGAATCAAAATACTTGTTTCGATCGGTTGGAATGTGTACCGCATTCACTTTTGATTCAAACACCTGACCATCCTCATCCATTAACAAATAGTACACCTCATTTTTATTGCGGCTTGCGATATTAATGAATCGAGAATGATCCGAAGGAACATAATACCAACCGCGAACCTCTTGCGTCCCCTCCGCATTCGCAAATCCGTAGGATACATAATAATTTCTAGTTGAATTATTTATAAATTCAATAGACCGAGTTTTATAGGTTGAGACAATATCCCGCTGCTGTAAATCACTGGGGATTAAGGAAAATGCAGCACGCAGAATTTCAAGATCCTTATAGCGAAGCCAACAAAAACCGTTCTTTCCCCATTCTTTCCCCCAACTGTTTACTAATTTAAAGGCTCCACCTCCAATCTGATCATCATACCCAATAATGCACATCGCATGACCGGCAACGGCAAAATCCGCGTTGAAATTTTCAATCTTAATGACCCCGTTTGAATCTAAAAACTTGGTATTTAAGCTATTTCCTTTCCCTCCTGCATAAACATTCATACCAATAACAACGGGACGATTATTCGAAATAGCCGCTTTAAGTTGAAGATAATTCATGTGCTGCAGTCGCTCATAATTATACAAGCGGTCCTTATAGATTTTTTTATCTGGATCATGCGCGCAATTCTGCAGGGCATAATCTTTCATGAAGGGGCTGCCGTATTTCTTTAAAACTTCTAAACTGCCGTCAATTTGAGAACCGCCATAACAGGGATTCTTATCGTAAAAAAAGCAATAGCGATTATAGGTACTTAAGGCAGAAAAAACCGGATAATTTTGACCGTGTTCGATGCGTTTCACTATAGTCAATCCGTAATACGTAGCGGCCCAACCCACGCAAGAACCCACATCACCTTGATCCCCAATCTCGGGCAAATACGTTTCTAAGGAGTAACGTTTCAATAAAGCCGGTCGATGATTCGCAGCACCACTGAAATTCGAACAACCTGTCATAAAAAAGAACACCAGCAGCGAAGGGGTTAAAGAAAGTACAGAAATTCGAGGAAGCAGCTTCATTTTATTATAATTTTACAAATTAAGTAACATTTCACACATTTCACATTCTTTTAGAAAAATCACATGAAACTCCTTATCTTATTTACCCTTCTAACCACCACGATATCGGTTGGTTACGCACAGTTTAAAAATAAAATAAACGCTGAATACTACCTGTTCGATGCGCAAGGTAAAAAAATCAGCTCGGCGTTTTCATACCTTGGTGAATTTTCCGATCAAGGGTATGCCATATTCGCAGTTGGAGGGAACTCTGTAGAAACGGCCTATGGAAAAATCCCTGGAGCCAAATACGGTATAATTGAAGAAAGTGGTAAAATAATTGTCCCAGCAAGCTATGATTACTTAGAAACATTGTATGACGTTGATTCAATTTTCATTTCCTCAGTGAATGGTCTATTCGGCCTGTTAACTGAACGAGGGACAACGATTATTAAACCGAGCTATACTGAGCTGTCAGTTCTCTATAATTCGAATAATTTACTAAATGCGAAAAGCAAGAATGGGTCATATCAACTCCTTGACCTAACAGGAAAGGTATTAACTAAAGGGTATCAATCGATCTCGTCCTCCAACAGTGGGTTTATCGTACAATCGGGAGGCTATAAGGGCTTACTCGATCGCAACTTCAAAGAAATTTTTCCTACCATCTATGAAGATGTATCGGAATTTGAATCAGGGATATTTCACATTACCGATAAATATCAGAAGCATTGGCTGATGGATGTTGACGGTAAGAAACTTTGCCAAACCTTTGACAATATTGAACAAGAATACGACGACAATTACACGGAAATCGGCTACAAAGTAAGCAATAAAGGAAAAGATGGCTTTATGGATTTAAATTATGCGTTAATCATTCCAACAAACTATACAGAATTAAGTAAAATCACCATAGGTTGTAATGACTTCCTATTTAGTTATTCCGATAAAACCAACAAATACGGCTTACTCGATAAATCCGGTAAAAAATTGGGAAAAGCAATATACAGCAGCATTGGTAACTCCTATTTTGGGAAATATGTGCTGGTTGGTGTTGAAAAGAAAGCCAAGAAACAACGTAAGAAAAAATCAGACGACCTCTATTTCGAAGATGAATATAGCTACACGCCATCTACCTATGGGTTGGTAGATATCACTGGTAAAACGGTATTAAAAGCAACCTTTGATGACTACAACTACAGTTATGGTGAGTCATCCATGATTGTGTTGAAAAAAGGAACGAATTATGTTGGATTGAATGAAAACTTAGCTCCAATTTTTGACAAAGAGTTTTCCTACATCGAATCATTAGGAGATTTGTATAAAGTGCAACTTGGTGGGGTGGACAATGGGTACGGAACCCCAGATGGTGGAGTTTTTGGTCTTTACGATAAAACTGGTAAAGAAATAATCCCTATTCAATTTGAAGACATCGCTCAAATTGGCTACGAAAGCAGCAATGGGTACATCATAAAGCGAAACGGAAAATACGGCATTTGCTCAGCCACCGGAAAAGTGTTGATGGAACCAGAATACAGCGAGATGAACTGTGAGGGAGATTTATGCATTGTGAGCCGATATATAGAGCAATCGGAACAAACGAAAATGGGGCTCATCAATCACAAGGCATTAAAGGAAGTTGTGCCAACCATTTACGAACACATTGAATCACTGTCCTATGAAGGGGATTACCTGTTCAAGCAGAACAACAAATATGGATTAATGTCGAAAACTGGTAAAATTATTCTTCCCGCAAATTACAACTTTCTGAAGGCTACTGATTTATATGATAACGACCAATGGGTGTTGGCAAATGCCTATGGCGAAGTAACACAAAGCTATTATGGCTCTGATGTTACCGGTGGAAATTGGGGTGTGATCAATAAAAAGGGAGACACGATATTACCGTTTAAATTCAAAGAAATCTCTTTTGAAAACGACAGCCTTGTCAATGTGCTAGATTACGATGGAAAAGCCTATTTAATGAACTTTCCCTCACAGCGTATTCTTAGCAATACAGAGGCAAATTACCTGAGTAAAATTAATTATGATTATGAAAATCCAATCTTTATAATGGGTAAAGACGTAACACGCGGCGAATATGGCGATGCAACCGGAGGAACCTATGGGTTAGTTACTCCAACTGGAGATGAATTGGTTTCTTTTAATTATTCCGAAATCAAGAATGAAAACGATCACTATATTGCAAATTCCATAGATTTTAATGGGTACGACCTCTTAAACAATAAGGGAGAAGTAATCATTAAACGGGCTACCACGATTGAACCCTTAAGTGACAGTGTCTTTTTAGTGCAAACTGACGGTAAAGCATCGCTCTTTAATGTAAATACTGGATCTTACAGCCTTACGTCCAACTATACGGATTTCGCAACGCCTGAATATTACAACAGTTGGGGTGCTGTGTTTATTGGAATAAAAAATACCTCCGACAAATGGGGAATTCTCAATAAGCAAGGCGAAATCATCATTGAACCGCAATACTGTGATGTATTATCGAGCAGTGATGCCTTAATGATTGTTGCCAAGTGTGGTGCGGCAGGTGATGCCTTTAAATATGGGGTGATTGATTTAATGAATAATGTAGTGATCCCGTTCGAGTATGAATCTATTGAATCGATTTACGGAGGAAGCTACAAATGCGTTAAAGATGGAATGATCTACACGATCACCCTTAACAATGAAGTACTTTCAAAACGTAAGGTTATCGAGGAGACACAAGATTAAATAGTATATGCGAATTACCACAAGAACGGAATCACTGCCTTGCGCTCCTGCGGGTATTCTGCAAATTTCTCCTTATACCATTTATGGTGAGAAATAGCCCGTGGGACTACATTAGCAAAGGTCCAAATGGCAAATACCAACCCCGGCAAACTCCAGGTTAATATTCCAAAACCTACCCATTCGATGACTTCGCCCAAAAGATTTGGACATGAAACCCATTTAAACAATCCGCCTCTAGGGATTTTATATCCAGTTTCCCCCGGTTTACGAAGATTAATTAAAATCGCATCCGAATGCCAATTAATAGCCATTCCTGTAAAAAAGACCATCATGCCAATAATAAACCGTGGATCTGTCAACCAATCCATGGTGTAGGAAGCGAAATTCCCAAAATAATATCCCATGAAAAAGCCATTCATGGTATTAAATAGCATGGCGGAGACCATAATGATCACCGGCATTTTTTTACCATTGGTCTTGAGTCGTAAGGGGAAAACAATCGATCGATTAAAATAATGAAACACAAAGAGCCCCACCATGATCCCACTGACCACATTGAGCTGTTTCTTGGCATCCCATAAAAAATACGCAAGAATTACGAGCACAAAGACCTCCATAATAAACCACCCCCAGCGGTTGTCGATCATAGGTCCCCAACGCTCATTCGAATGCCTCCCATAGGGCGCAGTTTGTTTAAACAAATACAAAAAGGTAATGATCCCGATAGCAATCCATGCCCAAGAAATCCATTGAAAATATTGTTCCGTCATATGCTATTATTTGATGTACCCGTTCACCTTAAACCAAGCAATTAAATCCGTGATAGTCTCTGTAAAGGAACGTGGGTTGTGATTTAATTCAAGTTTCGCCTTTTCGTGGCTAATCTTTGAATTCCCATGAAGTAAAATCTCGATGGATTCGTTGGTATACAAGGGCGCCTTGCCGGTAATCAGGGATTGCAACTTAACAAAGGGCAAGCCCATTTGGACCAACCAGACCGGTACATTGGCTACGCGTATTTTCTTTCCTTTTACCTCACTTACAATCGCAACAATCTCTTTCATGGTATAATACTTACCCGACAACAGGTAATTCTCTCCCACCCTACCCATGGTGAGTGCATTGCAGATGGATGAAGCCACGTCGCGTACATCCACCCAATCGTATCCGCCCGCGAACATCGCAGGAATCTTACCCAAATAAATATCTAAGATGGCTTTTCCTTGAAGTGATAATTTGTTTTCGGGCTGACCCGTAACTGAGGTTGGATTTACAATTAATGCCGGCAAACCTTTTTTAACAAATTCCAATACCGTTAATTGCCCATCCCGCTTACTTTGATCGTAGGCAAACGCTGTATCATCCACAAAGTTTCGTGATTCATCTAACACAGCATCCTTAGGAAGCGGGTCGTACGCATGAATGGATGAAATATGCACCACCCGTTGAATGTTTAAGTCGAGGGCCGTTTGCATGACATTACGTACGCCATCTACATTTACCTTTCGTACGTGTCCATTTTGTCCCCCATTGATTGAAATGACCGCAGCAGAATGAATTAAGGCATCACAACCGGTTAGCAGTTCCTCTATGGAGGCGCGGTCATTCACATGACCTTTTACATATTCGATGTTGTTTTTAATGAAATAATCCACATCATTAAATCCAAGGGCTCGAACTTCATGGCCCCGCTTTAATAACTCTTCCATAAGGGCCACGCCAACGTGACCACTCGCTCCGGTAATTGCAACTTTCATGGTGCTAAAAATAAGTAAAGTTCCCGCAATAAGGTACTCTAAAACTTTGTTTATATGAATTCATACAAAACAAATTCCTGTTAACTTTGATAAAAAAATCCATGAACAACATTATTTGTCCAAATTGCAATCAGGCCTTCAAAATAGATGAATCAGGCTATGCTGAATTACTAAAACAAGTCCGAACCGAACAATTCAATGAAGAAATTGAAAATCGCTTAAAACTTGCCGAGCAGGAAAAAGTAAATGCTATTCAACTTACAGCGGCGCAAGTAGAAAACAAAATGAAAGATCAAATCGCTGAGAAAGAACGACAACTCGCTTCAATGCAATCGGAAATAACACGTGTTTCGAATGAATTAACCTTGAAAACGGAACAAGCGAAACTCGAGCAACAACTATCGGTCAGTGAAGCAGTAAAAGCCATGGAGAAGGAACGAGATGGACTTCAAAATGCACTGAATCAGAAACAATTGGAAGCTCAATTATTAGAAAAATCCTTACAAGAACAATTTCAAGCCACCCTTAAAACAAAGGATGAAATCATCAAGTTAAAAGATGAGGAAATTGCTATGCGTAAAGATCTGAAACTGAAACTGTCCACCAAAATGATTGGAGAAACCTTAGAGCAACACTGTGAAAATGAATTCAATAAGTTACGCGCCACGGCCTTTCCGAATGCGTATTTTGAAAAAGATAATAACTCGAGTTCTGGAAGTAAAGGAGATTTCATCTACCGAGAATCTGATGAGCAAGGCAATGAAATTATCAGCATCATGTTCGAAATGAAAAATGAAGGGGATGAGACGGCTACAAAAAAACGCAATGAAGACTTTTTCAAAGAACTGGATAAAGACCGTACTGAAAAAAAATGCGAATTTGCGGTCTTGGTAAGCATGTTGGAAGCAGAAAGTGAATTGTACAATTCAGGAATAGTCGACGTTTCTTATAAATACCCAAAAATGTATGTGGTACGTCCGCAGTTTTTTATTCCCATCATTACCTTATTGCGCAATGCGGCGTTAAATTCAATGAAGTACAAAGCAGAATTAGCGCTCATGCGGAACCAAAACATCGACATTACCAATTTTGAGGATAAAATCAATGCGTTTAAAGAAGGCTTCGCGCGCAACTACGATTTAGCCAGTCGAAAATTCCAAACGGCCATAGAAGAAATTGACAAGACCATTCTTCATTTACAAAAAACAAAGGAGGCCCTACTCTCTTCAGAGAATAATTTGCGGCTTGCAAACAATAAAGCGGAAGACCTAAGCATCAAACGCTTAGTACATGGAAACCCTACGATGAAAGCTAAGTTTGATGACTTAGGTGATCGAAAAAAAGAATAAATACTGTCATTGAACAAACCAACCTTTGTTTTGCCATTTTTGAATAGTGACTAAACTGTCTTTATAGGAAACCTCTACTTTAGTAGCTTTATCGAACCAAGACTGGAAATGGCTGTCTTTTCTTTGTAGGGTCGATCCAACGCCATCGGATTGATAATCGATAGAACTGAACGAGATACTTTGGTCAAGATTATAATTTTCTAATTCGTGTAAGACATTATTTTTATTATCAAAAAATACAATATCGACTCCATTAAAATCACCTAATATCGTGAGTTTTTGAATGTAATTCCCCTTTGCACATACGAACTCATCCCCGGGAGTTGTAACTTCTGTAATTGGTAATTTTGAGTTTGTCATGCAAAATCCATCTGCATCAAATGAAAGACTAGGATGATTAAACAAAACCACTTGAATTTTATCCAATAATTTATTTATTGAATCTTTTCTTGCAGCTTCAATTTTCGCATTTTTCTCATTGATTAAATCAATATCATTCTTTTCCTCACTTTTTTGTAGATTTTCACAATTCGATAAGAATAGAACGATCGCAGCAAAGGCACTTAATTTGACTAATTTCTTTTTCATTTTAAAATTTTTAATTACCCTACTCGTAAGCTTTTCAGGAAACGCTCCGCTTACATTTTAACATTGATTATGCCGCGGGAAACATAAACCAAATGATTAACCCATGAAATACTAGTCTGATTTAAATTCAAACAACCGGTGAACGATAACAGAAAATATTGAAAATAAAAAGTAGACTAAAAGATCAATCCAATCAAAAGTTCCACTCACCACATTAAGATATTGTAATAACTCGATAATTAGCGAACCTCCAAAAACCATTAACAATATCATTTCGATAGTTGGCCGTTGATTCATCGATAATAAAGTAAGAGTGAAGGAAAATGCCCACAACCCATCTGGCAAATAATTAGTAATTGTAGCGGATAGCAAAGGTTTGAATCTATAGATAACTACTCCAACCAATAAAGGAAAAATTATAACCAACAATCTAATCAATGTACCAAATTTTGAAGTATGAATTTTTTGAAATCTGTATTTATTATATGTCGATCTATCATCTCCTCGATCGTGTAAGGCAAAGTGGAAATCGTAGTGGATGAAAAGTCAGAATATTTAATGTTTTTAAATGATTCAATATAACCTGAATCCTTATTAGTCAGGTTAACATCCACAGAAAGATTTATGTTGTTTTTGCTCGGTGTTGAATAACAATTGAGTGGAAAGTACAATTCTTCTTTAATAAAATTAATTTCTAACTGTCGCATTCCGATGTCGGTACAAGAAAATCGACTCATTTTGAATCGTTGTTGATTAGACAATCGATAATTATTGCCAATTAAATCCTTTAAGTCGACTTTTATTGATACGGAAACATCAGATTTTCGGAGGGAATATAAATACTGATAACCGTTGAGCATTGTCAACCGTTCAATTGGGGTATACGCTATTAAAACTGGATTAAAATAAAACTTATTTAATGGTATATCTGGCTTCGAACGATTCGATTGAATGTAATTTAACGCAACAAGTTGTTCTTTAATAGAATTCAAGATTACTTCATAATCTTCATTTTGAATTAAACTCGATTTATTCAACTCCGATTTTCTTAATTCCTTGATACGGTTCATCGATTTATCAAAAGAATCAAAATCCTGAATTTGTAAAGATGCTGTCGCTGCATTGAGTAAGATGATGTATTTATCTTGTTCAAATTGTTTGATTTTTTTTGGATCCAACGTTTGAGTGTTTTGATAATTAACGTTGAGTTGTTCTAAACTCAAGGTTAAAATTTCATTGTTCGATTTATCTAATATATCTTTGTTATAGGATGAATTCGACATCGTTTGATAATAAACACATGAACTCATCTGAATTCTTTTTTCCGACTCTTTGAAAGGAGCTAGGATTCCAGCAGGTTCTAACGAATTAATTCTTGCAAAATAAACAACATCTAGTGTTAACGCGTCTACCAGGTAGTAATAGTATTGGGATTCCTCTGTTGCGGTATTTATACTTTTATTACACCCGGAAGCAGCAGGTTGTTGACTATTAATCGTAACTCTGCATTGTTCAATTATAACGAAATAAGAAACCTTCCTTAACGCCTCAAGGTATTCAAATTTATTCTCATGAACTAGCCGTAATCCTTCTGCAGCAAAAAAATTTTCAACATGTGTAACAATCTCATCCTTTGAATTTGTCGGGTTTGGATTTCCATTTAGTATAATAAATACTTCATCGCCCATTAAAGTCACCTCTGCCGGTTGACTTATAATTTTATCGACTGTATTATTTTTAGGTAATTCGGTCAATTCTACCACGGAAGAGGAAATCCCTATGAAACAAAAAAAGAGATTAATTAGGAAATATTTAAACCGTAACGTCATTTTTTTGACTTGCTATAAATCTGGTTTATATAATCGGTGATATTTATTGAATTCGCAGGGAAATACAGTTGATTCAAAATATGCCTCATGGAATACTTTGGAACTTTTTCAAAAGGACTATTCTCTTCGCCAACTTGAACAATTTTATTTACATTACTTTCAAACGTGTGAGCCCCTAACAACTGATCCGATTTATCAGGGATAGCAAGTCGAATTACCACTTTATTACTATAATTAAACAGGTATGAAATATTTCGAACCGTTTTATCTTTAACAAAACTTACATCTTCGCGACGCTGTTGACATTCCGTGTTCATTTGTTCAACATTCAAATCAATATTAAGCACACCATCCCATAATTGTTGTTTTGGATAAATTCTTCCAGGAGTTGGAATTAAATAATTATATAATACCGAATTAGTAAATCGATCCTTATCTACTTCATACCAAAGTTTCTTTTCTTGTCTCGTAGATATGTTTGGTTTATTGTATATGTATTGAAAAACAAGTGCATGTTCATAAATCAAATATTTTTTCAATAAGGAATGTGAAAGATAAAAATAATGGTACCTCAAATTTTCGGACAATCTATGATTATCCTCATTCAAATTCTTGAACTGAATTACTTCTGATTTAGCTGAAAAATTGATGGTCGAATCTTTATATGCTTTATCCAAACGATTATACTCACTTTCCAGGTAATCCAAGTATTTTTTCTCAAGAAGTGAATTGTTCTTTAAGTAAAAACTTGATTCTTTTTTTCTGGCGTTCTCAATATAATTCAATGAAGACTTATAATTCCCCAAAACAAAAGAGGCGGTTGCTGCATTTACACTTCTCAAGTAATATTCAGCTCTAATCGCATTAATTTCTTTGGTAGATTTTTCCTTAGGTTCATTTGAAAACGAATCCAAGGTATTCAGGCTATGTTCGAGTATCTGGGTAGCATTATGGTTCGCTATAATCCTATTATATGCAGAATCAGTAAAAGAATTTAAATACTTGAAGTTGCTAAAATCAAATTCCTCAATTGATTCATGAAATGGTTTCATTAAACTGGAATTATCAATAGAACTTATTAATTCAGAATATATTAGCTCTAATGTTACTGCGTCTATTATTCTGTAAAAATAGTCCTGTTGATACCAACAAGGATTGACGGTATTGGGATTTTCTGTAGAATTCGGTATTTGCTCTATTAAAATGTAGTAGTCAACAACCTTTTTTTGATTATTGTAATTGACCAGTTCCTCAACTGAAGAAATTGATTGCCAACTTAGTACTTTGCATCCAATGCTCGCAAGAATTCTCTCACCCTCTCCTCCTCCCAAGACTACAAAAACCTTATTACTATAGTCACTAATAATTACCGGTCGCGTAACAATCATTTTTTTATTACCAGTTACTGACGTAGCTGGAAATTCAACAACTTTCGAACTCAAACCAATAACAAGAAATAATAAAAAAATAAAACTAGACTTAATTTTATTGAGATTTTGAAAGATAAAAAATGGATTGGAAGTTATTAAAGACATCATGGTAAGCTATTTATTAATTTATCCAGAATGTAAATCTAAAATGTATCAAACCACAACCCTACTGTAATTAGGAGAGTTTCAGAGAATCTTTCAATTAATCTATGTTAATGATTGGGTTTAAATAAAATAACTTAATCCTCCGATCTTTTTCGAATCTCTTTTCTAATATTACTTCATCTTTCCTAAGTCCATATTGTTCAGAAAAAATTAATCGCAATTCCTTCAATTTCATCTCCCTACGCTTTTTGATTGCCTCATAGGTTGAACTACCATCATTTAACAACTCATTCAACATTGATAATTCTATTCCTTGCTCTCCATTTGATTGGAGCACCTTGCATATCTCTCGATCCAACATCGTTAATTGAACTTTAACCGCATTTCTATTATATAATCGGCGGACTAACAAATATCCTACAACACAAAGAAATAGGCCAAAAAAAGACCAAATCCAAAAGTTAAGATAAGACGTGTTAGAATAAAGTTGAAGATAGGAAGGTCTTCCTATCATTAATTCCTTTTTAGCAACTACTTCAATTGCAGTCAAGCCATTTTTGGAACGAACAGCAATCAAGATAGAATCTTGCGAACCGCCTACAATTTGAGTGATATTAGAGAACCTGTCACTAATGAAATGTGTTACCAGATTCCTTTCGGGAAATATGTGATATAAATTGGGGCCATCATGTAAATATTCTGAAGACTGATAACTATCTTTATTCGGAATTCTACCTATTCGTTTTAAAAATGGGGATATTTGACCTAAATCACTCCATCTCTTTGTATATAAATTGTACTTCCATACTTGGTTTGAAAACTTTGGCAATCCATTTATTGCCTGTCCTCCTCCGAAAACATAAAAATAGTTTCGATCTAGTATAGAATAAGAAGATGAGATTGCTTCAGGTTTTTCATTTCCTGAATATATTTCTAAGAACCACTCTTTTTTTTCTTTATCAAAATACGTGATAATATTTTTTGATGTAAACAACCCATAACCACCAAATAAATATAATTTCTTTTTAAAGAAAAATGCATTTGAATTATATTGATTCCGTTGATTAAAGGAATTATCAAGACGAATTAAATTACTGTTTTCAATTCTAAATACCTTTCCACATCCTTTATTGACCAAATAATCATTCTCATTTTCCGATATGGCAAAATAATCTTCAAAAAACTCAGATTTTTCAATCATCCCACCTGTGTAAAGTGTATCTTTTTTCCAAATACTATTACCGAGATAGGTATAAATTGATAGATCAGATATTACCTTGTATTTATTGGAACCCTTGCTGTAAAATGCAAAAAACGGCTTTGATAGAATTAATTTCTCCTGTCCGAAGGATAGGTTCAGAACCAGTTGTAATAAAACACAACCGAGCCATTTTGCCCTTACACTGAACTTAATTGTCATTCCCTGCCCTCATTATTTTTTACAATATTCTTTTTTTTTATGTTTAATCGAATTAATCAATATACGAAATTAAGAGAATCGCTTATTTTCATGGGTTAACATGTAGCGATTTTCATAAAGAAAATTTCCACTAGTCATTAATTAAACTCAACTCTAATTTAATTGCAATCCGTTAAAAATTCAATTCTCCGTGATCAAGGTTTCTAATGACTAAACGAATATAATCAAACTCAAACCGAATGGTCTGCTAAGCATGAACTTAAGACGTATCGAAATCAAGCGGATTAAAGCCAAGCTAAAACCTTACCGCGATGACTGAGTGGCCGCAGGACGTATCGAAGGCAAGCGGGAGTATGTTTTTAGTTGATCAGGAGTACGCTGGCGCGTTTTCCGTAGGGAGATACATAACAAGCTAAAACCCAAAACTACTGCGTAGTTTCCTTAGGATTACTTCGTGAACCATTTGGGGCGTTACATAACAAGCAAAAACCCAAAACTACTGCGTAGTTTATGTTTTTTGTTTTTAGTCGATCAGGAGTACGCTAGCGCGTGTTCCGCGTTGGGAGTTACATAACAAGCAAAAACCCAAAACTACTGCGTAGTTTATGTTTTTTGTTTTTAGTCGCTTGTCAAAAGAACTTTTGACCGCGTTAAAAACAAAAAACCCATTCCTTGAGGGAATGGGTTTTAGCTTGTGACCTTGTCAGGATTCAAACCTGAAACCTCCTGAGCCGTAATCAGGTGCGCTATTCAGTTGCGCCACAAGGCCGTCCGTTTTTCAACCTTGCAAAGATAGGACTTTCTTTGCTTTTAACAAATAGAGCCATTTATATTCACTACTTTTATCGCATTCTTTTTTCGTTATATCACTTATATGCGTTACAATCTCTCAGAAATTAATGACCTCATCCGCAATCGAAGAACGATCTATCCAGAACAATTTAGCGAACGAAAAGTCCATAAAGAACAAGTAGAGCTTATTCTTCAAAATGCCCAATGGGCTCCAACCCATGGCAATACGCAACCCTGGAGATTTCATGTGTTTATGGATCAAAGCCGTCAACGCTTAAGTCAATTTTTGGGAAAGACCTATCTTGAACTGACACCAGTTGATCAACAAAATGATGCGAAACTTGCGAAAATGCTTCGTAGACCAATGATTTCAAGTGTAGTTATCGCAGTTTCTATGAAGCGTCAAGCGGAAGAGAAGATTCTTGAAATCGAGGAAATTGAGGCGGTAGCGTGTGCTATACAAAACATGCACCTTACCTGCACGGCATACGGACTTGGCGGATTTTGGGCAACGCCAAAATTGATTTACACTAAGCAAATGAATACGTTTTTGGGAATTGATGAGAAAGATAAATGCCTTGGCTTATTTTACATTGGATACCCAGCCATTGATTGGCCGGCTTCACATCGCATTCCCCTAGAATATCATACCCAATGGCTGCATGAATAAGTGCTTGTTGCTTTGTTTCATCATGGGTTGGTTCCTCGGTTATGCACAATTGGGAGACAATCGATTCCCCTCGTATTTTGGGCTGCAGGTTCGAGGTATATTCCCCAGTGATTTCGTAAGCAGCCCCTCACTCACCCTGTCCAAAGAAGGCATGAAATCCACCATATCCCAAACTCCTGGATATTCCTTTGGAGGGGTTGTGCGGGTTGGATTGACCGAATTGATTGCTCTCGAAACAGGCATCAACTTTACCCAACGTAATTTCGGGCTTCAAGGCTCCTTGGCGGACTCGGGTGTTTTCGTGACCAATACCCTTGGGTTCATTCAATATGATATCCCGATCAATGGGTTAATCTACATTAAATTAGCCAAGAAGTGGTATGCTAATGCCTCTTTGGGCATGGTTGCAGGGTTTAAACCGACAGACATTGCTACCTTGAATAATATTAATGGATCTCAGTTTTTCTACCATACAGGCATTGTCAATAAAAAGGCTTCAATAGACTTAAACGGGAATCTTGGCTTTGAATTTCGCTCCAAAAAATCGGGGTTCTTTTACCTCGGAACTACGGTTCGGCTTCCTACAGCACCCCTCTTTGTTTATGTAGCTACGTATAGAAATCAAGGATATAAAGTCACACAATACGGGGATGTTTCCGGGGCATATCTCGGATTGGATGTCCGTTATTTCTTTAAAAATGTAAAGGCAATACGCGAGGAAAAGAAACCCATCGAATAACTTAGGGCTGACAAATCACCGTGTCCAAATAGGTTGAATACCCTACCCATACTCCTAGAGCACCTCCCTCGATGTTTGAGGGCACATTTACTGGGGTAGCAAATGGACTTCCAGATGAAAACACCTGATTAATCTTCTTTTCAAAGAAATTATATTCCTTCTTACCCATCCTCGATAAACGCATGACCACCGTGTCTCCTTGTTTGTAATACCCGCGCTCGTTTTCTGTATAGGTAGTATCGTTAAAAGATAAAGGGTTATAAATGGTGAATTCAAAGGCTAATCCATTGAAGAAGGCATCGTTAAAATAGGGATTAAAT
Organism: Flavobacteriales bacterium UBA958; assembly: GCA_002293045.1. GTDB lineage: Bacteria > Bacteroidota > Bacteroidia > Flavobacteriales_D > Crocinitomicaceae > UBA952. The sequence goes on from DBCM01000015.1 coordinate 26,009, forward strand.
GGTTTTGTAAACATCGGTTCACTGACCTTTTTCATTTCCCACATGAAATTATCAGACGTGGATGCATTGTCTGTCATGAAACTGTAGAGATATCCAATCGAGCTGGTATTAACTTCAGGTTTCCATATTAAATAATCCAAGGTAACCGGCGGATAAATCGTGGTTGAAGAGGTATACGTTTTACCGTCATGTGCAATCGTAAGGGTGTATGTTTTGCCTACTTGACCAAACATGGTAGGGTCAAATGAGGTGTACACACACAACGGTGAAGGCAGTTGCTGCAGCTCTTGAATACTCATTCCGAAGAGCGCTTCGGCATAAGCCTCGGTTCCTGGAGGCAAATCATCCGTACATATTTTACTTAAGGTAACCGTATTCGTACCATCAGAAACCGTTACGACTGCATCGCCAACAAAGCTTGAAAGATACGCCATGATATCCGTTGGTGCATAAATATTCTGTGATTTTGATAACAAGATAATGGGTGGCTCACCCTCTCGAATGCTACCATCTACCATCAACTGTTCCTTATATCCAGGGATATCAATTTTTACTTCTTTCGTGCAAGAAGAAAGTAAAAGAACGAAGAATGCAATCGCTGCGCTTAAAACTCGAAATTCCATGTTACACTTGGGATTATTGGGAATAATGAAACTTGTTTTACGGTTAACTTGAAATCTCCGTTAAAGAAATCTCCGTCATTATCCACATACAAAAAGAACGGATTCGCACGGTTATAAACGTTGTATACCGAAATCGCAATGTTGTTTCTCAAGCGTTTCTTCACCTCGATTTCTTTTCCAGTGGCCGGATCTGTTTTTGTTTTATACGCTTTATCATACCACGTTGCAGAAAAATCAAGTCGGTGATAAGGTGCCATTCGCGTTGAATTTCTGGCCCCGTAATTAAACAACAAGTTCTGGTCTTGCACATACCATGACGTAGGCAAGGTTAAAGTATTACCCGTTGCATAAATAAATGTACTCGAGAGCGTCCAATGATCATTTAACATATAGGTAGCGGCAATGCTAAGGTCATGTCTACGGTCGTATTTCGCAGGAAACACCTCTCCGTTGTTTAAATCCGGGAATTTGCGCTCGGTTTTCGCCCAGGTGTATCCAATCCAACCGGTAAATTTACCCACTGCTTTTTTGAAGAAGAACTCCACCCCATAGGCCCATCCTTTTCCAAAGACCATTAAATTATCGGTGTTGTCATTTACATTATCCCCAGGCAAGGCACCTTCTTTAAATTCGACAATGTTGTTCATCCCCTTGTAGTACACTTCCACGGATGCTTCATATTTGTCGCTGAAGAAATTCTGGAAATACCCCAAAGAAGCCTGAAATCCAATCTGCGGTTTCGCAATATCTGTGGTCGGATACCAAATATCGGTAGGAAGAGAAACGGCGCTCAAACTTGTTAAGTGAACAAACTGATAATTGTACGCATATCCCCCTTTAATAGAACTATGCTCTCCCGTTAAGTAGCGAAAGGATAGACGCGGCTCAAGTCCGTGATAAAATTTAATTAAATCTCCTGCCCCATATTCAATTGCCGTATCCGGCTTACTGATATCCCCCTTCACGTAACGTGTAAACGGACCTACATGTTGAAACGCTGTATATCGTAAGCCTGCGTTAATTCGCAAGCGATCATTCAAATCAAATTCATCCATTAAATAAATGGCTTCTTCATGAGAAAAAAGCTGTTGTGCGTTTCCTGTGTTAAACACTACTGTATCTTGCGCTGCAGAAACGCTTGACGGGGTAAAGACGTGATAAATGTAATTCGCCCCCCATTTTATACGGTGCTTGTCGTTTGGATAATACGAGAAATCAATTTTCGTGCAGTAATCTTGGATTCCAGATAAGAACTCAATTCTAAATTCATCTTGCTGCGACCCAAATTTAAATTTATAGTCTGAAAACGTGGAGGTTACATTCATGAATAACTTCGCATTAAACACGTGATTCCACCGAAGTGCTGCTATCCCATTTCCCCAAGGCATGTCGGCACTAAATCCACCTTCACGGTCTGCGAACGTAAACACATCTTTACCATAATACCCACTCAAGAATATACGGTCCTTCTCGCCTAATTTGTAATTCAACTTGGCGTTCATGTCGTAAAAAAAGTAGCCAGATCCCGCAAAGGGTGAGGTATCAGAAATAACCGCTTTAGCCAACACATCGATATAAGTTCTTCTGCCCGAAACAATAAAACTACCGCGGTCTTTTTTCAGCGGCCCTTCCAAGGTTAACCTGGATGAAATGGCTCCAAGTCCTCCTTTTACACTGAATCGCTTATTGTTACCTTCATTCATATTGACCTCCAACACAGAAGATAGCCGTCCACCATAATTTGCAGGCATTCCCCCTTTAATCAAGTTAACACTCCGAACTGCATCAGAATTAAACACGGAAAAGAAACCAAACAAATGGGAAGCGTTGTACACCACACCTTCGTCTAACAAGACTAAATTTTGGTCGGGACCGCCTCCACGCACATAAAATCCTTGACCTCCCTCGGAAACGGAAGAAACCCCCGGCAATAATTGTAAGGTTTTTATTACATCCACTTCCCCCATAAAAGCAGGTAATCGCTTGATTTGATCGATGTTCAATTCCATCTGCCCCAGCTTTGCGGAATTGACATTATCTCCTCTTTTACCATTTACTACGACCTCCTCATACACTTTTTCCCCATCTTTCAGACCCAACTCCACGTTTAGAGTTACATTTTGCGTGGTTATATCAATTGTTTTTTTCAAGGTAGTTAAGCCCGTATATCTGAACTCAACTTCATAAATTCCACTCGGTAGCGTCAAGGAATAAAATCCATAATTATTGGTGATTGCCCCTTTATTCAGGCTAGGTACATAAATTTTGGCACTGTTAAGGGCCTCACCGTTCGAACTACTTGCTATATACCCACTAATGGTATGTTTATCCTGGGCAAAAGAAGCTTGTAGAGTAAAAACTCCACAAACCAGCACCAACATATTGATTAAAGAAAAAGACTTCATGGGCATATTTTAGGCGACCAAATTCGCGGGCAAAGGTATGAACATTCAAATGAACAAAAGGTTGTTGTATGTTAAATAATCGAAAACATTAATCGCCAGTTTTCCTAACAAAATGCGTAATTTTGCGTCAATTCCATTGCAATGAAAGTTTCCTATAAATGGCTTAGCCAATTTGTTTCGTTCGAGCATTCCCCCGAACGTATCGCTGAAATACTAACACAAACCGGGTTAGAAGTGGAAGGAATCGATGCTGTAGGTTCTATTAAAGGCGGTTTAGCTGGAGTTGTCACTGGAGCGGTTATCGATTGTCAGAAACATCCGGATGCAGACAAACTCAAGGTAACACGCGTCAATATTGGCAGTGAAACGCTCCAAATTGTATGTGGCGCACCGAATGTCGCTATAGGACAAAAAGTCCTGGTAGCGCTTGTTGGAACCACCATTTATCCAAACGATGGGGAACCACTCACCTTAAGAAAAGCAAAAATTCGTGGCATTGAATCCCAAGGGATGATTTGTGCTGAAGATGAATTAGGCTTGGGAACCTCACATGATGGAATTCTAATTTTATCGGAAGACACGCCTATTGGCCTTCCCGCAGCCACCGCATTAGCATTGGATACAGACTACATCTTGGAAATTGGATTAACTCCGAACCGGTGCGATGCCATGGGGCATTTGGGTGTAGCCCGAGACATTAGAGCATACCTCATGCATCATGAAGGAATGACTGTGCCGCTCTCATTACCTGAAATCGAAGCGGCGACCATTCAAGCCAATGTAAGCAACACACACCGCGTCTTGAGTGATGAAGATTGCGAATCGTATTACCTCGCATCCCTCCATGGAGTGCAGGTTGGACCTTCTCCGGATTGGTTGAAAAATCGATTAGCTGCACTCGGAACAGCGAGCATCAACAACATTGTGGATTGCGCGAATTACGTGATGTATGAACTTGGAACCCCGCTTCACGCCTTTGATGCACGTTACTTCACCGAATCATTAACCGTTCGTCATGCACATCCCGAAGAAACCCTTGTTACCTTAGATGGCATTGAACGAACGCTCCGACCTACAGATTTAGTAATTGACGGAAACGGAACCGCACACTGTCTTGCTGGTGTCCTGGGAGGTAAGAGTTCAGGAGTTGGTGAAAACACTACTGAGTTACTCATTGAATCGGCATACTTTAATCCGTCCACGGTTCGTAAAACGGCTAAACATCACGGCATCCATTCCGATGCAAGTTTTAGGTTTGAACGCGGGGTAGACCCAGATTTAACCGCATTTGCACTGCAACGAGTAGTTTCCCTCATACGTTCCGTTGCTGGAGGCACCCTTGATTACATCCAAGAAGTTAAGGCATACGCAACACCTGCGGTGGAAGTAGCGCTCGATTTTGATACCATCAATAAGCAATTAGGCACTTCACTGACAGATGCGCAACTGACCGGGATTCTGGGTGCATTGGACTTCTCACCGATCAGCGAATCGACGTGGAAAATTCCAAGATATCGCACCGATGTTAAGCGCCCCATTGATGTTACCGAAGAGATTATACGAATTGCCGGGTTCGATTCCGTTCCAACACCAGAAAAATGGAACTTCTCCGTACCAGTATCAGAAACGTTCTCTGCTGAAGCAACACGTCAAAAGACCTCGATACTTTTGGCTGCCAATGGATTTAATGAAATCCTGAACAATTCCTTAACCAAGGCCTCCAACGGAGCATTAACCACGAGTAAACAAGACGGTACGCCCGTGGCGTTAAAAAATCCGTTAAGCCGCGATTTATCGATACTTCGAACATCGATGTTCTTTGGCGCCCTCGAAACTTTGGCTTACAATAAAAATCGGCAAGCTGGAAACATCAAGTTGTTTGAATTTGGACATACCTATCATGGATTTGGCGAACGAACCGTTGAAAAATCAACCTTGGCCTTAGTGCTCACCGGATTTCATGAACCCGATTCGTGGATGGGATCACGTCCCTTCTCATTTTTTGACATTAAAAGTGAGGTGATGAATTTAATTCAAGGACTGAATCCAAATGCAATCGAAGAAGTTGCCTTGGGTGAAGACACTCCGTTTTCTGAAGGAATTGAAATCAAGGTAAACGGTAAACCCCTGGCTACCCTCGGAAAACTGTCTGAATCTTGGTTAAAAACCGTAGAATTCAAACAAGCTGTATATGGAGCGGCGATTGATTGGAAGCGTTGGCTTGAACTCAGTAAATCCATCAAAGATCAATTCACTGAAATTCCTAAAACATTCGTGGTTCGCAGAGATTTTGCCTTGCTTTTGGATTCGAACATTCAATATGCCGCCTTGGTAAAAGCCGCTAAAAAAGTAGCCTCGAGCCGTTTGATCTCAACCAATTTATTTGATGTATACGAAGGCGATAAAATCGAAGCGGGTAAGAAATCCTATGCCTTATCCTTCCATTTCAGAGATGCCGAGAAAACCCTAACTGACGCTGAAATCGATCAAGAAATGAGTGCTATTCGAAGGTGTTTTGAATCAGAATTTGGAGCCCAACTCAGGTAAACGCTCGATTCCTAAGATTTATACCCAAGGATTTTGAGATAATCGTCTGCGGTTTGTTCTTCACTAAACAGTTGCGTCACAATTTTTTCGTTTTCATCTCGAGAAATCAAAATATGCTTAGGTTCAGGAATTAAGCAGTGTTTTAATCCACCGTATCCACCGATCGTTTCTTGATATGCTCCGGTGTTGAAAAACCCAATATACAAGGGATTATTTCTCTCGAATTTCGGTAGATAGATCGCATTTGAATGCTGCTCAGAATTGTAGTAGTCGTCGCTATCACAGGTCAATCCACCCAACAGTACACGCTCATAATCTTCTTGCCAACGGTTAATTGGCAACATAATAAAGCGTTGATTAATTGCCCAGGTATCCGGCAGGTTG
>DBCM01000103.1:0-60492 GCA_002293045.1 Flavobacteriales bacterium UBA958
GTTACGTGATTTCCAGCTGCCGTCCATTCGCTATGCCAAATGGCTTGATTTCCAGATATCGTGATTCCATCTTTCTTCTTTGCTAAATCCCGATCGAAATCTGTCGCTTCTACCGTCAATTGACCGTGCGTCGCCCAACGATGAGCCGTTTCTTTAACAACTGCGAAGGCTTCTGGTAGAATTTCAAGAAGCACTTCCTCAATGGTCTCATCAATTGCTTTGGTCAAGGCATCGATTTGTTCGAACAAGGCTTCCTTTTCGTTCACGGAACGGGAAACATCGGCTATTTGCTCTTGAATTTGTTCCACTTCAAGTTCTTGCTGTTGAATTGCTGCTTGAATTTTTTTCCGAAACTCGAAGGATTTCTGTCGCAATTGATCATCGCTCAAGCCTTGAATTTCAGTTAAATAAGCCGTTGTTTGGTCAACAAAGGGTTGGTATCGCTTTTGGTCTTTGGTACTTTTATCCCCAAAAATCTTCTTTAGTATGTCGCTAATCATATTCTCGTATGTAGTTGGCAAAGGTAATTATTTCGTGTCGATATTATTGATGATTCAATGATGAAAGTGATTTTTTACAATTCTTTAAGTTTCCCGATATTCGGTAACCTCAAATTAAATTAACTTTGCGCATGCATCAAACCATTTTAATTTACGATTTCGGGTCCCAATACACTCAATTAATTGCGCGTAGAATCCGAGAAATGAATGTCTATTGCGAAATCCACCCGTGGAATTCAATCGGTGAAGAAACCCCCAATTGCATGGGAGTTATTTTATCTGGAAGTCCGTTTTCAGTGCGCGACGAATCTTCTCCAAAACCGAATTTATCTGCCATTAAAACGAAACTACCTCTTCTTGGGATTTGTTATGGCGCGCAATTGCTCGCACAAACTTATGGGGGAGAGGTAAAGGCCTCCAATACCCGCGAGTACGGTCGAGCCATGCTAGAAGTAGGGTCTGACAATGGAATTTTATCAGGCTTGAACTATCCCACCCAGGTATGGATGTCTCACGGGGATTCCATTTCTCAATTGCCTCCAAACGCAAAAGGTATTTGTAGCACCGAAGCAGTAGTGTATGCAGGCTTTCAATTTGAAGGTGAACAGACGTATGGCGTTCAATTTCATCCAGAAGTGTATCACTCTACCGATGGAATGCAAGTATTAAAGAATTTTGTTTTAACGTGTTGTGGGTGTGTAGGAGATTGGTCTCCAGGGGTATTTGTTGAAGAAAGTGTTGCGGATTTAAAGGCGAAGATTGGAAATGACAGCGTGATTCTCGGTTTATCTGGGGGAGTTGATTCTTCGGTAGCTGCCATGCTCTTACACAAAGCCATAGGCGACCGACTTCATTGTATTTTTGTGGATAATGGATTGTTGCGAAAAGATGAGTTTCAACAGGTCTTGGATTCTTACCAACACATGGGATTAAACATCAAGGGGGTGGATGCTTCTGAACGGTTTTATGATGCTTTAACAGGTAAAAGTGATCCGGAAGCGAAGCGCAAGGCAATTGGTAAAGTGTTCATTGAAGTATTCGATGAGGAATCAAGCAAGGTTGAGCATGCGGCTTGGTTGGGTCAGGGTACTATTTATCCCGATGTCATTGAGTCGATTTCAGCAACGGGTGGGCCTTCCCAAACCATTAAATCTCACCACAATGTGGGCGGATTGCCAGATTATATGAAACTTAAAGTAGTTGAACCGCTCAGGGCATTGTTTAAAGACGAAGTTAGGCGCATTGGTCGCGCCATGGACATGGATCCCGCGTTGTTGGAAAGACATCCTTTTCCTGGTCCTGGCTTAGGGATTCGTATCCTCGGAGAAGTTACCCCAGAAAAAGTACGAATACTTCAAGAGGCAGATCATATATTCGTTCAAGGGTTAAAAGATCATGGACTTTACAATACCGTTTGGCAAGCTGGTGTAATTTTGCTTCCTGTTCAATCGGTTGGCGTAATGGGGGATGAGCGAACGTATGAGAATGCTGTTGCCTTGAGGGCAGTGACCTCAACGGATGGTATGACCGCAGATTGGTGTCACTTACCCTATGAGTTTTTAGCAGAAATATCGAATAAAATTATCAATCAGGTTAAAGGGATAAACCGTGTAACCTATGATATTAGTTCTAAACCCCCTGCTACCATCGAATGGGAATAAAATCTTTATTCATATTATTGCTTTGTTTGACGCTAAAAGGGGTAGCGTTAGCGCAAGTTTTTTTTCCCTTGGTCACTCGGGATGGGGTGCTTTATCATGAAGTTTCCATTCGTGAAGGAATGACCTTGTTTTCCATTTCACAGGAGTCCAATGTGTCCTCAACCCAGATTAAAGCCGATAATCCTACACTCACCGATAACGTGCAACTTGGAACGACTTTATTTGTTCGCGCAAGTAGGTCTACCTTTACCCATCAAGCGGTTAGCGGGGATACTCCATTTGGAATCGCAAAGAAGTTTGCTGTATCCTTGGATTCTTTAATTGCAAGCAATCCCTCGCTTTCCAATGGAGTGCAACTCAATCAAAAGGTACTCATTAAAAACGGCGTTAAACGGTGGATAGATGCTCAAATGAATGTGCCAGTTGAAATAAGTGAAGGTCCCGTTGCCGAACGAAGTTTTAGAACATTTGAATTTTCTGACTCTGTAATTACGTACACGGTGAAGAATGGCGATAAATTAAATGATGTAGCCAAACGTTATCTCATCAGCCTTTCTGAGCTTAAGGAGTTTAATCAACTGCGCTCGAGTACAATCACTCCAGGCATGACCTTAAAAATTCCAATGGATACACACACGGCCCCTGTTTCAGTAAATCCGATTCCGCCTAAGAACGTCTTTTCTGCAAATCCATCAAAATCAGTTTCCAAACCTATGCCATTAACCCCGAAACCAAGCAACAAGACGCTTCGGGTAGGTGTGTTTTTACCCTTCAATTTGGACTCGGTTAGTTTTCCATTAAAGGGCTATCAGAAATTTGCGTTTGAATTCTACATGGGAGTAATGGTAGGTATCGACTCCCTTCAAGCATCCATGAATGGCGATGTATACTTTTTCGATTATCAATCCAAAGAAGAATCCATCAAGGCGCTAATCAGTGCCGGAAAACTAGATCGTTTTGACCTGTTTATTGGCCCCGTACATGCTTCGGAATGTGAAAAACTATCTGCTTTCTCAATGAAACAAGGGATCCCCTTAATTATTCCGTTGTCGGTCGCTACTCTGACGGATCAGTTACGGACAAATGAGTCACTTTTTATGGTTGCTTCTGAAGTTACTTCACAAGTTGCCGCCTTGGGTAAGACATTGGGTGAACGCAGCAAAAATGAGCAGGTAATTTTATTTCAAACGGGTTTGGCTGCAGACACCTTGTTGGAAAAGCAGTTTATTCAAGATTTTTATGATTATGCCCCGAAAAACGCACGCTTGATTTTGGCTAATGAGACTATGCTAAAAGCCTTTTCAAAAACCACAAGTCCGCTGAATATGGTTTGTGTAAGTCAAGACAAAATACAGGTGGTGAACGTGATAAAATTAATGCGGGAGAATAATCTCGTAGCGCTTTATGGTTTACGTGAATGGACGGAGCTTAAAGAAGTTAATTCCGTCTTCGACAACCAAGGTTCGTTTAACTACATGAGCACTACGTGTTTCGACTTGGAAGGTCCAAGAGTGAAAAAATTCCACAAAGCGTTTCGTGTTGCTTATGAGACAGACCTGAGTAAATCGGTTTTACTTGGTTATGATATTATATATACCTTGCTGCCTTGGCTTTCAGGAAATAAACCGCTGACAACAGGCCTTATGACCTCATTTGATTATGGCAAGACGGTACGTTATTATCACGCGAACAACGGAATGAAGCCTTGCCGCTTTGTGAACTTCAAACATCAGCAAGATGATTCATGGAAATGAGATAGCACAGGTTTTCAGAGACTTGCAATTAGAGATTGTTGAGGCCTTGTCTGCGCATGATGGGCAGGCTAATTTTCAATCGGATGCGTGGGAGCGAACAGAAGGAGGGGGAGGAGTAACTATGACCATGGATCATGGTCGAGTTATTGAGAAGGGTGGGGTGGCATTCTCGAAAGTAACTGGAGAAATTACACAGGTAATGAAGCAGCAAATGGGGATGGAAGGAGATCGCTTTTTGGCTACTGGTGTTTCGATTGTGTTGCACTCCGTTCACCCATTGCACCCAACCATTCATATGAACGTGCGGTACTTTGAAACCAATGAAGGCAAATTATGGTTTGGGGGTGGAATAGACCTTACTCCGATGTATGTAAATGTGCAAGAAGCGGCAGCATTCCATCAGCACTTAAAATCAATATGTGATTCCTTTAATCCAACAGCCTACGAACGCTTTAAAGCGTGGGCTGATGATTATTTCTTTTTGCCACATCGAAATGAAACCCGAGGAGTAGGGGGTATATTTTTTGACCATTTGGTTCCGGAATCTGAGGATGATCGGCTTAAAATCCTTGGTTTTTGTTTGGCATTAGGTAAGAAATTCCCTCTCCTTTATCAAGAGCAAACCAATGATACCCCATCAGAAGCAACACCGCAGCAGTATGAGTGGCAATCCTTGCGTCGTTCTCGGTATGTAGAATACAACTTGCTGTTCGATCGAGGGACAAAGTTTGGAATAGTATCCAATGGCAGAACAGAATCCATCTTATTAAGCATGCCACCTTCGGCGATTTGGAAGTATAATTTTACCCCGACTGCAGGTTCTGAAGAGGAACAAACAATGGAGCGTTTAAAAAAGCATGTAGATTGGATTTCATTTCTTTGATTGATTTGTTTACCTTTGTGGCTTAATATCTATACAAACCCAATGCTTAAAAACGTATTTTTAGTTACTGGTTTCATTGTATCCCTAGTAACCTTTGGACAAGCGCCCAGTGCAAGCTTTAGTTCTGTTCCGGCATCAGTGGGCGGTACCATTACTATTTGTCAAGGGAGTACCATCACTTACGCGAACACTTCTACATCAACTGTTGCGGGATCAAGTTATACTTGGAATTTCGGTTTGGGTGCTACGCCTGCAACTGCGAATACTGCGGGTCCGCATACGGTAACCTATAACACGGCTACAGCTCCAACCACTACGGTAACACTAACCGTAACAAACCCTGGATTTGCGCCGAGCGTATTCACAAGAACAGTTGACGTCAACGCCCTCCCAAATGCGGCATTAACCCTTGCATCTGTAGGCGGTGGGTATGGAACTACAACCCAAAATGGACAGACTATTTTTAAGAATTGTGGTTCTATCGATTCTGCACTCTTCACGTTTAACGCGGCTGTGAATAATACCGTAACTCAAGTGTTCAACTGGGGAGATGGTTCTACCTCCACCAATCTATCGATGGTAGGTAGTCAAATAAACCATGATTATCCATTGGGTCAATTTACGCTTGTTCATACGGTTACCCAAAACGGATGTACTAACTCAGCTACTTATACTGTTTTTAATGGCAATGCACCGCTCGTTACAGTGGCGGGAATTGGTTCGAATACCTGCTTGCCGTCACCTTATTCTATTGATATTTTATCAAACGATGTCCCGATTACCTATACTGTTTCTTTTTCAGATGGTTCTCCGGCGCAAGTATTCACTACACCAAACGATACCACCATTAACCACGTGTTTAACACCTCTTCTTGTGGCATTGATTACGTATTCGCCCCGGGTTTTCCTCCAATAGAAAATGCGTTTTCAGCTACTGTTGTGGCACAAAATATCTGCTCAAATAATGGATTGCCTACGGTGGTCACGGTAGGGCCAATTACCATTTCTACGGGTACAACAGCCGACTTTAGTTATACACCACAATCACCTGTCTGTGTTTTAGAACCGGTTACGTTTAGCAATGAATCCGATGGCGGAGAAACTGTTAATCAAAACGGTTGTGATACTACGTACGGCTTCTATTGGACCATTACCCCGAATACATTTACAGTCAACAGCGGTACCCTAGGCTCGAACAATGGCTTTACTGGTCCAACTTATGATTACACGCAATGGACGAACGGGACAGATGATGTAGAGATTTTATTCAGTCAACCAGGGACGTATTATATCACCATGACCACAGGGAATTTCTGTGGTGAGGATGCACATATTGATTCTGTTGTAATTAAACCCGAAGCGCACTTGTCTTTTTCTTTGTTCGACCAAACCGTGTGTAGCGGGGATTCTACGGTGGAATTTACCATGACTTCAGATCAACCGAATTACTACATTTATTGGGATATCACGGACACCACGAATATCAGCAATATTACCGTGCTTTCAGGTAATGGCGTAACACCCGTAGTCTTTTCTGCGTTGTTGCCGCAAAACAATACGAACCAAACTGGGATTATTCAAATTGAAGCTACAGTAGAATGTTCCAACGACTCTGCAGACGTTCACGTGATTACGGTAAATCCTCAGGCGAATGCCAATGTTGATCCGTTATTTTATGAGTTGTGCAATGGCGAAACTACGGATATAGACATTACAAGTAACCTAGACAATGTCCAATTCACATGGACCGCTGTTTTCCCGAATACCATAACGGGGGCTGCAAACGGAACAGGAAGTAACATCGCTCAAACCTTGAATAATTCAGGCAGCACCATTGATTCAGTACAATATTTTGTAACGGTTCAAAATGCAGCTTGTCCGGGTGATACTGCGATTGTTACGGTTGCTGTTCAGCCTCAATTAGTCATTAATACGAACATTGATTTCACGATTTGTCCAGGAACACCTGTGAATCCGGATGATTATATTTCAACACCTCCAGGGGCAGATATTACTTGGACCAATAACAATACCGACGTAGGACTTGGGGCCTCTGGTTCTGGGAATATCCCAACCTTTAATGCTGGAAGTAATGTTTCAGGCAACACCATCACAGGAACCATTGATGTTGAAGTACAGTTAGGCGACTGTCCTGCCGTTCAAGATCAGTTCCTAGTAAACGTGCTTTCTGCGCCAGATTTTGATTATACTACTTCTCCACAAAATGGATTAGATTGTATTACTGGCATTGGTGTGATCAATGGTGTGGTCGACCCATTAAATACCACGGCTTCTTGGTCGGGTCCGGGAATTGTTTCTGGAGGAAATACCTTTAATCCAGTGATAAACCAACCGGGGCAATATGTTGTCATATTAAATGATAATACCAACGGATGTTTATCTACTTATACCGTGATTATTGAACCGCCAACCTTAATTAACATCACTCAGGTAAATGTAACCAACGTAACATGTTTTAATGGTTCTAACGGTGTCGTAAGTATTGATACAGACAACGGGAATGGCAGTAATTTAAATTACACCTGGAATCCAGCACAAAACAATGCAGCATCCGTGAATGGGTTAAGCACCGGAAATTACACGGTTACTGTTTCTAATGAGGACGGGTGTCAAGATGATACCACCGTATTTGTTAATGAACCTGCACCAATTAGCATTGCTCAAATAGATTCTACGGGTTCTGAGTGTGGCGAAGCGAATGGAAGTTTATCTGTATTAGCATCAGGAGGAACTGGAAACTTTGGATACAGCTGGTCTTCAGGGAACAATGGTCCAACAGCAAATAATATTGATGCGGGGACCTACACAGTCACGGCAACCGATGGGAACGGTTGTCAGCAATCACTTTCCTTAGATTTGGGATGTCTGCCACTTATACCTGTGGTGATTCCTCAGTTTCTTTCCCCCAATGGCGATAACCAAAATGAACTATGGATCATTCAGAATACGGCACAATATCCATCCATTAAGGTAACTGTATACAACCGATGGGGTAGTGTTGTATATGAAGCTGAACCCTATAACAACGACTGGAATGGTCATTTTAAAGGAACAAATCCAAATCCACTACCGGCTGGAACCTATTTCTACGTTGTAGATACCAATAAAAAATCACAAGATCCTTACCAAGGGTATATCGAAATTCAACCATAAGAATGAAAAGAATTACTCAATTCGCGCTTATTTTACTTGTTGGAACAAGTATGTATGCACAGCAAGATGCACAAACATCTATGTACTTTTTTAATCCCTTACAATTCAATCCAGGGTATGCTGGAAGTAGAGGCTCCTTAAACATCACTGGGGTTAGTCGTGCTCAATGGGTTGGTTGGGACGGTGCGCCAAACACGCAGTTTTTGTCAATTCATGCCCCTGTGGTTCGTCAAGATATTGGCGTAGGTGCGAATATCGCCTACGATAAAATTGGATCCCGTTCGGCTTTTACAGCCATGGCTAATTTTGCCTATCACATGCAGTTGAATAATGACGATTTAAAGTTGTCTCTCGGCTTATCTGGAGGAATACAACAATATGGCTATGATTTTTCAAATTTAATTGCTACGGACCTAACGGATCCCAACTACACAAATACCTTTAGTCAAACCAAAGCGAATTTTGGATTTGGAGCCTATTTATATGCGCACAACTTTTATGCAGGACTCTCTGTTCCGAGGTTAATTAAACGTAACATCGATAACAGCACAGGAAATGCGTATTTACAACGACATATTTTTATTACCGGAGGATATGTGTACAAAGTGAACTCCATTTTAGATTTAAAGCCTTCAGTGCTCGTTAAATATACAGGTGGTGGGCCTGCAATTGCGGATTTAAACGTTTCTGCCCACCTTTTTAATCGGTTTTGGATTGGTGGTTTGTACCGAACAACGGATTGCGCTGGAGTTAATTTTGCTTATCAAATCAAAGACTTTTGCATGGTAGGTTATTCGTTTGATTTTCCATTAAATGGAAAAATGCTGAACCAATGGGGAACACATGAGATCATGGTTTCTTTTGATTTGAATGGAAAAAATAATGCAGTACAGAGCCCAAGATATTTTTAAGATGAAACAACTAAGTACATTAATTGCTTGCATACTCCTGCTTGGGGTTCATGCACAAGAATATAAAATCAAATACGCAACGGATTTGTCGCGCCAATTTCGGTATACTGAATCCTTACCAGTATGGGAAGAACTGGCCACTAAAACAATGAAATCAACTTCCCCTGATTGGAACTTCCTTAGAAATACGGTTGAGGCTGCATACATGTCTGAAAACTATCGCAAAGCCACTACGTGGTCTGCATTGCTTACCTCTAAAGGGAAGTCGGAAGCAACGGATTGGATTCGATACATGAATTCCCTCTGTTACATGGGACAAACCCAACGTGTAGCTGGTGTACTTGATACTGCACTTTTGAAGTTTGCTTCGGACACCGCTCTTTTGGCAAGGAAGTCTGGCCTTGAATCGTTTAACCAGCACCTTTCGAATACGTCAGAACATGTGATTCGGATGTATAAAAAAGGTTCAAAAGGAGAAGAATTCGGTGCTTTTCCGTACGACAAAGGAGGAATACTATTTGTAACAAACGAGTACAACAGCAAAGCCATTAACAAACAGTATCCGCGTACAGGTCAGTTTTACACGGATATTGCTTGGTATGATTCTACCAAGAATGTGAAAGAATTTAAATTTTATCAAAAACCTTTTTGGACTAATTTTTTATATAAAAATCGTTGGAGAGACATTGAGCAGACGAAAAGCCATGATGGACCAATTTCCTTTAATCCAGCTCGAGATTTAATGTTTATTACTTCGAACTTCGAAGAGAAAGACATTGAAGGAAAGATGAAGTACGCTCGTTTAAAGCAACGCGTTTTTAAGGTGGATGGTTCAGCATTTACAGAATTTGAATTCCCATTCAATTCCATACAATATTCAACAGGACATGCTTCGATGGATGCCAAAGGAACGGTTTATTTTGTTTCAAATCGTCCGGGTAGTATGATTAAGTCAATCACAGGAAAGGATACGACCTACAGTTCAGATATTTGGAAAACAACCTTCAACGCAGAGAATGACGAATGGTCGGAACCGGTTAATCTAGGTCCAACAGTGAATACCACGGAAGATGAGATGTTTCCCTTCATTTCCAACTGGGGGGTACTTTATTTCAGTTCTTATGGATGGAACAGCATTGGCGGTCTTGATGTCTTCATGTCTGAATTGGATGGTAATACGCCAGAGCACATTGGTGCGCCGCTAAATTCGAATGCCGATGATTTCGCCTACTACGTGGATGAAGAAACGGGAAAGGGCTACTTTTCAAGCAATAGAGAGCAATTCAAGGATCGTATTTATGCTTTTAATAAACCTGTATTCAAAGCGGATTTAATGGTTGAATTGAAAGATTGCAAGGGTAAGGTATTGAAGAATCAAACCATTAAGATTAAAGATCTTAAAAACGAAGAGTTGATTGAATTAACAACGGATAAGAACGGAAAAACCGAAGCCCTAGACCTTCGTAAGAACCATGAATACAAGATTTGGTTTATGGGAGATAAGAATCTGACACCTGATTCAGCATCGTTTAAGGCTACAATGCCCATAAGCGATGTGGTTTCATTAAGTACGTATTTCAAACAATATACCACCAGTTTGAAGGTACTAGACCAAAATAAAAATCCTTTAAGTGATGTTCGCTTAAACATTTATAAGCATAATGGAACAGTTCAAAAGTTAAATACTACCGTGAGTGGTACTTACGCATGGAAGAATGAAGGAGCGGAACGGGTGGATTCTATTGTGGCTAATTTAATTAATCACGAGGATGCAAGCATCATTATTCCTGCAACAGTTTCAGGTAATTGCGTGGACACGGTGAATTACACGTTGACCTTATTAGATAAGCAAGACAGCGAGTATATTCGTTTGGATCTCGTCCTCTACAACTTCGATAAGTATTTCTTGCGACCTGAAGGAAAAGTAGAACTAGATAAGTTGGTGAAATACATGAAGTCCCATCCAGACTTAAAAGTAGAACTTTCTTCCCATACAGATTCAAGAGGTTCTGATAAATATAACATGAAACTATCTAAGCAACGGGCACAAAGTTGTGTAGACTATATTGTGGCTCAAGGAATTAGCAAGAAGCTAATAACCGCCAAGGGATATGGAGAGACTAAGCTATTGAATAAGTGTAAAAACGGCGTTTGGTGTTCGGTTGATGACCATCAGATGAATCGCCGAACTGAGTTGAAATTAATTACACCGGAAGAACAAGAATTGGATAACAATAAATTGGGTAATTAATGTTAACGACTGAACCTACCAATATTCGGCCCAAACGATTAACCATTCTTCTTGTTCTTACTTTAATCAATACAGGTTCAACTATTTTCTTTGGCTTGTTAACTGTCTTGTTTTTTAAACCAACGGCTGCAGATTTAAAGAAAGAACGCTTGGAAATGGCGAAGTCCATTGTTGAATTAAAAGAACTTGGATTCGATTCGCTGGTTGAAATGTTGGAGAAAGTTCAAGCGATGACCGAGCTACTCAACACGCATTTTATCAGCAGTAATGTCGTAAATATTGCGATTGCCATGTTAGGAGCTGCGTCGGTATATTTCATGTTTAAAAGAAATCATCTTGGATTTCACGGGTACATCATCTATAATTTATTGGCGTGTGTCAGTGTTTACTTTTTTGTATCACCGGCCATCGTTCCAACCATCATTTTGATTGTTAACCTGATTGTCTCCTTAATTTTTGTGCTGCTTTATGCGAAGCACCTTCCTTGGATGAAAGGTGACCGTTTTGAAGAAATGCATTAACACTAGAATATCTTTCCTGGATTCAATATTCCTTTTGGATCGAATACCTTTTTGATTGATCTCATTAAATCCAACGTTACCTCAGGAAAGGCAATGGGCATATACGGACGTTGAACGTATCCGATACCATGCTCCCCAGATATCGTTCCACCTAGCCGAACTACCTCCTCGAAAATTTCGCTAATTGCTTTTGGAAGCTCATGATCCCATTGGACATCGCTTAATTCACCACGAATAATATTCACGTGCAGGTTGCCATCGCCTGCATGACCATAACAAACCGATTTAAATCCATAGCGATCACCTACTTTTTTAACATGGTCGAGTAAATTTGGCAATTGAAAGCGAGGAACTACAGTATCCTCTTCTTTATATACGGATTGCGTTTTAACGGCCTCTCCAACCTTTCTGCGTAAATTCCAAAGTGCCGCTTTCTGAGCTGCCGAATCAGCAAACAAGATTTCATCCGTTTCAAACGCTTCCAATACCGTAAAAAGTTGTTCTGCTTCACGCATCAATTGATCTTCATCAAAGCCATCTAATTCAATGAGTAAATGCGCTTGGTGAGTATCAGCCACCGGAATGGTCTCGTCACCCGTAAATGCTTTTGCCCATAATAAGGCATCTCGCTCCATGAATTCCATACCGCTCGGTATAATTCCTGCTTTGAAGATTGCCGGAACTGCAGCACATGCTGTTCTCGCATCGAAAAATGGAACCAAAAATAACACGTCGTGTGTTGGGTGAGGTAGTAGCCTTAGGACAATTTTCGTAATAATTCCTAATGTACCTTCTGAACCAACCAGTAACTGAGTTAGGTTATATCCAGTGGCATTCTTTAACACATTGGCGCCTGTCCAAATGATTTCACCTGTTGGAAGCACCACTTCAAGATTGAGCACGTAATCTTTTGTTACCCCGTATTTTACAGCTTTTGGTCCGCCCGAATTTTCTGATACATTTCCACCAATAAAACAAGAACCCTTACTCGCGGGATCCGGGGGATAAAACAAGCCATGCTCTTTTACGGCCTGCTGCAACACTTCGGTAATAACACCAGGTTGCGTGATAACTTGTAAATTGTCCGTATCAATGTGAAGGATTTGATTGAATTTTTCCATAGAAATTAGTACGCCTCCATGCAAGGGCAAGGCCCCACCGCTTAATCCAGTTCTAGCGCCAGCAGGTGTAACGGGTATGGAATGTTCATGGCAGTAGCTCAGGATTTTCGATATCTCTTCGGCAGAACTCGGGATTAGTACCAATTCCGGTGGAAAAACAAAGTCCTCGGTTTCATCATGACCATAGGCCAATAACTGCGCTTGATCTTCATGGAATTTAATGCCTAAGGAACTTAGGTATTTAAACTGTAGTTCGGTTAACTGTGCCATATGATTACAAAAATGGGAATAAATCAGGTATCCGAGTCCATCCAAGTACAACATTATACCGCTTGTTGATGAAAAATACAAATCGAATCCGGCGGAGTCGCACCGCGATAAATTGGTATAAATTCCTTATTTTTACAACAAATAATTACCTTGAAAGATACCTTTATCATAGACGGAATTCGTACACCAATCGGGAGTTTCGGTGGCGGACTATCTGCGGTGCGTGCGGATGATTTATTAGCACTTACCATGAAATCGCTTGTTGAACGTCACCCCGCACTGGACCCATCGTTGATCGAAGATGCCATTATGGGTTGTGCTAATCAAGCGGGTGAAGATAATCGGAATGTTGCTCGAATGGCAACCTTGCTGGCCGGTTTACCAACTTCCATTGGCGGGGAAACAGTAAATCGCTTGTGTGCCTCAGGCATGGCTGCGGCGGTAAATGCATCTCGTGCCATAAAAGACGGGGCAGGGGATTTATACCTCGCTGGAGGTGTGGAGCAAATGACACGAGCCCCTTTTGTGCTTTCTAAAGCTGGTGCAGCCTATGGACGGGATCAGCAATTATATGACTCGTCGTTTGGTTGGAGATTTATTAATCCCCAAATGGAAAAATTATACGGTGTAGATAGCATGGGGATGACGGCTGAAAATTTAGCCGAGCAATTCGCTATTTCTCGAGAGGATCAGGATGCCTTTGCCTATTGGTCTCAGCAAAAGGTAGCCCAAGCTACAGAACGCGGATTTTTCGCGGATGAACTGGTGCCGGTTGTGATTCCTTCAAAGAGAGGAGAACCCGTAGTTTTTTCAACAGACGAATTCCCGAAAGCTTCTACCAGCATCGAAAAGTTAGCATCCCTTAGGCCTGCGTTCAAATCAAACGGTACAGTTACGGCTGGAAATGCCTCTGGATTGAATGATGGGGCCATTAGTTTATTGATTGGTTCCGAAGCTGGTGTGAAACATGTAGGGATCACCCCCCTTGCGCGTATAGTTAGTGCGGCAATCAGTGGGGTAGAGCCACGCATCATGGGCATTGGTCCGGTTGAAGCATCACGGAAAGCCTTGCAACGGGCAGGTTTAACCATGGATCAGATGGATGTGATCGAATTGAACGAAGCCTTTGCAGCACAGGTATTAGCGTGTACACGTCAGTTAGGACTGACGGATAATGACCCTCGAATTAATCCAAATGGCGGTGCAATCGCTTTAGGACATCCGCTGGGAATGACCGGCGCACGTATTTTATTAACGGCGGCAAGACAGTTGAACGCAACGGGAAAACGTTACGCATTGGTTTCCATGTGTATCGGTGTGGGGCAGGGCTATGCCACCATAATTGAACGCGTGTAATGAAGCAGTATATTTTCTTAGTTGGATTGGTTATTGCCCTCGCAAGTTGTAAGAAGCAAGCCACGTCTTGGGATACCGAATTAGGTGCACCGCTCATCAATGACACCTTAGATTTATCTAAATTAACGGACAACAACACCTTAGTTGCGAACGCAGGGGGAACCTTAGATCTTGATTTAACAAAAACCATTTTAGATCTTGGATTGTCTGATATCGTTTCTATCCCGGATACCCAAGTGGTTCAGATTTTTAATCCGACCATTGCGCTGAATGTGCCGGCTGGATTCAATGTGTTTAATGAAACAGAAGAGCATACCATCGATGTTCCTGGTGTTCAGCTCAAGAAAATTCGGGTATTTAGTGGAAAGATTGACCTTAAGGTGTATAACCCACTGCCTACCAGTGTTACGTTTAATGTGACCTTACCCGGAGTATACAACAACGGGCTCTTGTTTCAACAATCCCTGACGGTAGGAGCGGGTGATAATGCCAATCCAACGGTTGGTTCAGGCTCTTTGGATCTTTCGGGATATGAAATGGATTTACGAGGAATAAATGGGATTTCTTTTAATATTTTGCAAGCGTCGGTAGTCGCAGTTACTGATCCTACAGGACCTGCGGTGAGCGTCACCCCATCGCAGCAATTTAAGGTGGAAGCTACCTTGAAAGATATCGCGTTGGATTATGCGCGTGGATATTTTGGTAATCAAGTATTTACCGATACTACGGCCTTAACCGTGGACTATTTGAATAACATTGTTTCAGGATTAATAGATGTAAATAACATCCAATTGAATTTATCCCTTTCAAACGGAATGAAGGTTCCGGTAAAGAGTGAATTGAGCCTCATCGAAAACGTAAATAGCATGGGGAATACCGTTTCGCTTACTGCACCATGCATCGGGCAAGACGTTTATTTGGCGCCAGCGACGGGGACATGGGATAATCTTACCCCTTCCGTTCAGCAGCTTCAGATCAACTCACAGAACAGCAACGTGGAGCAAGTTTTTGAGAATTTAGGAGCGACCTTAAATTTGGGATACAACATAAGCATAAATCCCAACGGAAATGTAAATGGAGGATGGGATGAGATTTTTTCTACCAGTCGCTTAAAAGTGGAATTGCACGCTCAAATGCCGCTGCAATTGCAAGCAGATCAACTTACCTTAGCGGATACCTTTGCGGTCAGCTTGAATCAGAACAATGCTAAAACGCATGTGATCGGTGGGTATTTTCAATTAGATGCGTCGAATGCCTTTCCGATGCAATGTCAAATGAAATTATCTTTTCTAGACGCAAACTCCCAAGTCATTGAAGAAACCATAGGAGATGCCTTAGTATTAAGCTCCCTTGCGGGCACACCAAATGCGTCAGGCATGTACGTGAAAAATTCAAGCGTGAAATTCTACCTATCCAAGACGCTGATGGAACAAATTAATCAGGCGAAGTATATTCGCGTGGAAGGAATTTTGGATACTCCCAATCCTTCGGGTTCCGCAAATCAACAAGTGTCCATTCCAATGGGAGCGTTTTTACATGTGCGTCTCAAAGCCAAATTACAAACTCAAATCGTCTACTAATGAAGAAGCTTCATGCAATTTGGTTCGTTTTTTTCGTGTATATGGGATTTGCACAACCATTAAGGTCTTATGATGTGGATTCAAGCTATGCGGGAAAACAATTGATCCTCGTGAATGGAATGGTAGATTATAGTGCATCAACCATGCGTAACGAGGTATTGAGTCCCTTGATTTTCGGAGGGTACATCGATTCCTCAGCTAAAAGTCGTTCGATGGATGCAGACAAACCCTTTAATACCGTCGGTTTTGAAGCAACGGCAAGCTATACGCACTATGTTTCGTTGAAAAACAAGGAAGGATTTCCTTCGCGATGGATGATTGGACCCACACTAGGAACCACCTTTATGGGTTCGTTAAAATATACCTCAGACCTTTATACCTTAGCCTTTTATGGGAACGAACCCTTCTTGGGAAAATATGCTGATTTTTCCTATTCTGAGGCAAGTTATTACCAGTTTCAAACCCTCGGCGTTTCAGTGTTGGATCGCTTGAGTCAATCTTCTGCAAGCTTGAATTTGGTGGGCTTGAACTCGTATTACAAAGGCACCCTGGGCGGACTTGACCCGATGAAGTTTTATTATTCATCTGAAGGAGATAGCATCTACGGGATTTGTAATGGCTCGTTTAGTCAACTAACGTCACCAGCGTATTTCAAAGGGCTTGGATTAGCAGTAAGCGGTGATTATCGTTTTAAGATTGCGAATGAAGAAACAGGGAAATCCATGAGCATGCAATTGAGCGTTAGCAATTTAGGGTTCGCGGTAAGTAATCAAGTTCAAACACAAACGCTTGATACCTCTTTCGCCTTTGGTGGATATACCTTATCACAACTCATTAATCGCGATGGATTACTGGCACCGGGTTTTTCATATGCAGACAGTTTACTTCAAACTGAAACTCGCAGTAAGGTTATTTTCCTACCGGCAAGCATTCAGATTTTTAATGTGATTAATACCCAAAGTACGGCACGAATTCAGCCTTCTTATGGGTTTCGAATGATTTTGATTCCTGGGTATATACCCTATGTATATGCGGGCATGGTGACAAAAATCATCCCTGGTTTACACCTCGGCTTGTGCGCGAGTTATGGTGGATTTTCTGGGTTTAAACTGAATTCCGCGATTCACTACAACCACAAACGCCTCAGCTTGGGTATAGGTTCCGACAATGTGATCGGACTGGTTTCTAATCGTGCCTTTGGCAAATCACTTTCAATCCGCTTTCGATGCGATATTTAATCTTAACTACATTCGGTTTCCTTTCCTGGTTGATGTATGCACAGGGAAGTTTTTATACTCAATATTCAGGTTCAGAATACGACATGGGTCACGGCGTAGTTCAATTGCCCGATTCGAGCTATGTGATCACTGGACGAAGTGGAAGCTGGGGAGATAATGCGGAAGCATACCTGTTGAAAATTGCAAAAAATGGCGCGTATCAATGGAGTCAACACTACGGAGGATATGAATTTGATGAAGGTCGACGCGTAATGTCGCATGCGGTGAATGGACTCTATGTGGCTGGAAGCTCCATGGTCAATCAAACCACGGCGTATGATCTTTATCTTATTAATACGGATCCCAACGGAAACTTAATTTGGGAAAAACGGGTTAATTTGGGAGGATGGGAATTCACTAACGATGCCATTATGACCTTTGACGATGGGATTGTTATGGTCGGTTCTTCACAAGATCCGAATTCAAGCAATTCCCGTGGATTTATCGTGAAGACGAATGCGGCAGGAGACACCCTGTGGTCTCGCTATATTGGTGGAACGGAAACCAATGCGATTCATACCGTTTTGGAATTACAAGACAGCATTTATGTCGTCGCAGGCACGTATTACAATATAGATTCTACCTTAAACAAAGGATTTTTAGCAGCATATCACGAGAATGGCACGTCGTTGTGGTTTACGTCGATTGGCGATCAGGGTACCTTTGGCATAACGGACATGACGATTAATTTAAATAGAATTAACGCAATAGGTTGGCGTTGGGATCCAATATTAAATAAACATGACAATTATACTGGTAGGTATGAAATGAACGGAAATTTGTTTTATGAATCTGTCTATGTAAATCAAGTAGATGTTATCTTCGATGAAGTGACCTTGAATGGAAATTCGAATAAATTATATGTTGGATATAGAAATCAAAATGTGAATGATGTTAGTTTCGGAATGGATGTGGCTCTAGGACGATTTAATACGAATTTCGATTGGGATAATGGTCCGATTTACATCAACCACGGTGGAGATGAAAAGGTGGAGCAGTTTATTCCAACCTTGGATGGCGGTGCCTTGGCGGTGGGGTGGATTACCTATCCAATGAATGGGGGCTCCTCTGTTTTTGCGATGAAGATCGGCCCGAACGACGAATTCCAAACAGTAATCGGTAATGAGCCGATGCTGCCATTGGTTGCTACAGAACCAATTGATAGGGTGGGTGTTTCCTTATTCCCAAATCCAATGCAAGATGTATTAACCATTACGCTTGCACAAGGAAATGGCCAGGTATCATTTCATGACGTGAACGGAATACTAGTTTTTAACCAAGAGGTCGAGGCAGGAAAAACAGTGCTCAATGTATCTGAGTTAGCGGCTGGAGTTTATTTTATTCGATACGCAGGAACTACTTGGAAATTCATCAAACTATAAAATTTTCTTCTTTTTATGTGATAAATTTGAATTAATTTAAATTTAGAAAAGTGGATAAAATTTAAAAAATAAAAAAACAACTAAATACTAGCAATAAAATAATATTCAGAATTTGTATTGTAGCAACGTTCAAATTCGACTTTACTCATCGGATCATTTTTATTGATAAATGATTTTAAGGAATAGATATTATATCCAATTTCCTTAGTAATAAAATCAAATATATCGATTGGCGAAGTGCCATAATAATCACTCGCACCTTTACCAAATTCAAAGATAACGATTGGTTTATTTGTCAACAGTAAATTCTTAGCTCCTTTCAAAACACCAAATTCACCTCCTTCAACATCAATTTTCACTAATTGAATGCTTTTGTTGGTTGGAATTATTTCATCTAAAGTTTTAACTTGTACAGATATCTCCTCAATTTCCGGATTTTTTACCTTATAGGATCTTCTATTTATTCCACTATATGCCAGTGCATTCTTGACTAAATGAAATTTACTTTCTCCATTTCTATCCGAAAGTGCATACGGGTAGATATTAACATTATGGTTATACTTTTTTTTCAATTCAGAATAAAGATCAGGAATTGGTTCAAAACCAAAATGTTTGCCTTCTGGCGCATACCTTAGTATTAAATCTAATATTTCTCCTTTATGACAACCGACATCAATACAATTAAAATTGTTTTTTAAATTTTGTTTCAAAATGATTCTAGTAAGTCGATCATACTTGATATTTTTCGTTAGATCTATTTGAAAAACAATAAGAAATTCTTTGATAATATTTTTAAAATTCACAATTTGACTATTAATTAATTAATTAATGATAAATTTTTCAGTAGAATAGCTTCCGTTTGCAAAACGTGCCATAAGTAAGTAAAATCCACTTTGATATTTTGAAATATCAAAATCTATTGCATTCACTTTTATGTTGCTAATTTCGTGTATTAAATTGCCCTTTAAATCAAATAGATAAATGTTTGTTAATGGTTCTTGAGCTACTAAAGTAACTTCATTTAAAGCTGGGTTTGGATAAATTATTAATTTAACATTATCAACATTAATAGTGCTTTCATATATGTTTTCTAAAGTTAGTAAAGTATCAGACTCATTCTTTTGGAAATATGGTGATTCAATAGAAAAACACTGACTCTTGAAATAAATTCTATGGATTTTATTATCAAATCCTCTAAAAAAAACATTACTAAAATTATCAATAGCAATATTACCTGACTGTATTTTATGTATTGCAGCATTATCCAAGCTAGACCATTGCCAAGAATTATTCATAAAATAAATACAGTTAAGGTCTGAGTCAATCGTTCTATAAAAAATTTTGCCATAATTATCAGACATAATTTCACCAGCTACGTTGCTAGAAGAATTATTCAAATTGGACCATTCCCAGTTTCCAGTGGAAGAATTAAACCAAATATTATTAATCTTTTTATCATTTGTTCTGTAAAATACTTGACCATTAGGTGACACATGTAGATTGCCAGAAACATTCCCGTTGACTGAATTATTCAAATTAGACCAAACCCAGGTGCCTGTAGAGGGATTCCAATAAATACCATTGAGTGAACTATCCGTGGTTTTGTAAAACACCTTTGAATCTGATGAAATTGCAATTGAATTTCCAACATTGGAAGTAGTTGAATTGTTTAGATTCGACCATTCCCATAAACCTGTTGATGGGTTCTTCCAAATATTATTTAACTTGTCTTCATTATTCCTGTAAAAAACTTGATTATTTGAACTTACAGAAATTGGACCTTTAACATTACCGTTCGTGACTTGGTTTAGATTGGAGCCGAGCCAATTATTTATTATTGTATCCCAATAGATAGAATTTATGTTATTATCTATAGTTCGATAAAAAATTTCAGTACCATTAATAGAAATAGTTAAATCACCAGCAACATTAATAGCGGAATTATTCAATCCTGACCATTTCCATGTGTTCGATGTATCATCCCACCAAATTGAATTTATTCTGTCGTCAAATGTTTTGTAGAAAATTTGACTATTATTCTTGTTACAAACTACATTACCATTTACATTTGCATATGTATTATCATTTAAAATGCCTTCTCGCCAAATATTTTTATCGCAATCTAAATAAATTGCAAATACGGCATCCCCATATTCACTTGATCTTAAATCCTGAGGAATATTAATTTTTATAGAACTGTTACTACTTTGTTCGTAGCTTGACTGATATTCCAATCCAGTTAATGCATTATACCATTTTACTATATAGGTATTATTGTTACTTGTAACTGGTATAATGATTTCATTATTGGAAGAGCTTGGATTTGGACGATAAATTGGATTAAATGTTTGCAAATAATTCATCCCATTTTCTGTTGATTTCAAACTTTGAAAATGAAAATTCATATCCTGTGCCCAACCATAAATGGTATCACTATTAGAATTTTTCATGTAATAAGTGCGAATCCCATTAACATTATGTATTTTAAAAGAGTTAAAAGATTCTGAAGGAATTGAAAGAGAATTCATAAATATTGAAATAGGTTTATATACAGAAAATAAACTATCATAATTTATGTAACTATCCCACCACCAATTAGAGACAGCTCCAAAGGCAGTTGAGAATGCTGAAGACCATAAAGAATTATGCAATTCAAAAGCATGTGGATCATATTGTGACCATTCGTCAGATTCAATAAATCCCCATTCACCATTCATATATGGTTTTTTTAGACTAACTATGTGGTTTTTAGCGACCTGAAAAAAGTGATTCTGAAAATCATCAGAATTATTTAAAATAGGATTTTTATAATCATGGGATTGAGAATAATCCATAATCGAATAAATTGAATCTGCAGAAATTGGCGAATCACCGGAATTTGAACTGGTTATCAAATGGTTGAATGGATCTAAATATTTGATATAATTATACATTGACAAATGCCAATTGAAAATGTCATTTTCCAGTGTAATTGGAGGTGTTAATGATGGGTTAACCTTTTTTATTTCATTGACTTCATTCCATAATTCCCATGAAACTAGATTTGTAGCAAATCCCCACCTTGAAATAATAAACTTAATCATTTTTTTTGTCGCGGAAATAGCAGAATTATTTGTGAAAAATTCAAATGGGGTTGCTAAAGGGCCATTATTTAGTTCATTAAATGGATTCTTAGTGGACCAGTTATTATTACAATGAATAGTATCACCCCAAGACGCATGTGAAAATAAGCAAAGCATTATATTTACATCTTTTGTTTTTGCATAATTAATTATCTGGTCTAACTGAAACGCATCTTTTTGATTGTAAAGGTTATAATAATTGGTTTGTGTAGTATAGTCATAACCAACCAAGGCCATTCCTTCGTAAACATCCAAAAACACTCGAATAAAGTTTACTTTATTATTTGCCAATTCATCGATATAATATTTATATTCATTCGTCCCAAATGTTTGTTGACCCTGAAAATCAGGGGAATTATACCATGCTAAATTTTCACCCACCGGAAAATAGAATTGACCGCTGGTGCGTTTTAAAAACTTGTTATTTGCCTTAGTTATAAACCCAAGATTAGATGACGAAATACATTTAAAATTTAATAAACTGCTTGATGGATATGTAATACTACCGGAATTATCTGCAGCAGTTAATTTATATTGCCATTTTCCGATTTCATCGGGAGTAAACCGTATTTTCCAACAATATTCATTGTTGGAATTTAATACTTCGCATGGGTATGGGGTACAATTTTGATTTGTCTTTACGAAGTCTTGATAATAGAAAGCATATACTTTGAAATATTCACCACTTGGTGACCAGAATTCACAGAAAACATTAATGATAGATTCGTCATAAGGATTTGCATAGTCGTTCAAATCAAAAGAAATTTCAAACTTGCTATATAACTCTACAGTATTAACTTGTGAATTAATTAAGTTTGTTATGATGGGCGTTGCCCTAAAACAGTAGGTATTTATTATTAGAAAAGATATTATACAAAAAGTAATTTGTGATTTCATATTTTTAGATTTTATAAATGTTCATCCAAATTCCAAGGAACTAAATAAAAGGTAATATTGACTTCATACGTTTGTCAAAAATTAAATTGTATCCCTTTTTAGATAAATAGTTAATAAGTGATGCACAATTGAACAATTTTTAAATAATGGATACTTTCAAGTAACAACAATTAACTTATGAATTAACAATATTAGAGTATGTTAATTTTTTGACAATCTCAAGTCATAACAAAAATACAATATTTAAAGAATTATAAGGGTCTATTATTTAAAAATCTAAATTTGAAATTAGCAAAACTGATCATCCCAGAAGACAATTCATGGCTGTTTCCAACTTACTGTTTTTCATTAAATATAGAAATTTAATATATTAGCGATTAAATTGAATTTTAAGTTGAAACAAAGTATATATTTCTGCGATCCTATTATTGGCAGTTTCTTCATCGAGCCTGATGAATTTAAATTATTCCCAAATCCGATGCAAGATGTATTAAGCATTACGCTTGCACAAGGAAATGGCCTTGTATCGTGCCACGACGTGAATGGTTTAATAGTTTTTAATCAATAGCTCGAAGCTAGGGAAACAGTGCTTAATGTATCTGAGTTAGCGGCCGGAGTTTATTTTATACGATACACAGGAACTACCTGGAAATTCATCAAACTATGATTCGATTGTTACTTGTTTTTCTGGTTGGCCTAAGCTGTTATGGTCAGGTGTTGCCTGTAAATCGCAGCGTAGATTGGACAGTAGCTGGATTAACAGATACCAGCACGGCAGGTTTTACCTATTACAATGCCGTGCAAGAAGAAGCGATTCCGGATGGAATAACGCCGGCGAATGCAGTGATAGATAGCTTATTGCAACTGAGTCAAGCTGTAGGAGTTCACATACATTTCCCTGCAGGAACCTACTTTTTTAATGCACCCATCAGCTTGCCAAGTAATTGCTTGATCTCGGGCGATGGCGCCACGGCAACACATTTTGTATTCAACCAGGGAGGAACTGGACATGCCATACAAACCAATGGGGTTGCACAAAATGCAGATACCGCGTCGGTAGTGGTTCAGGGTGTTAAAGGAACAGCGTTCTTGGTGCTTTCTAATGTATCCCCGTTTCAGGCGGGAGAATGGATTAAGATCATTCAGCAAGATGCGGATTTGGTCTTTTCGAATTGGGCGCAGGGTAGTGTGGGACAACTCGTTAAAATTGCTGGTGTTTCCGGAGACACCTTATGGTTGAATTCTGAGTTACGCATGGATTATGCGTTGAATCGTCAACCCAAGGTGAAGCGGATTCTTATGAAACGAAACATTGGATTGCAGTGTTTTTCGATTGAACGGATGGATAATACCGCACCGGAGCAGGCGAGTAGCATTCATTTCACGTATGCAGAAAACTGTTGGGTCAGTGGCATCGAGTCCAATAAAACCACCTTTGCCCATGTAGAGTTTGAGGGCGTATCGAACAGTAAGGTGGAGAAATCGTATTTCTATGATGCTTTTGAATACGGAGGCGGCGGCAGGGGATATGGGGTGGTAATGCACTTCACAACCAATGAATGTTTGATTGAGAATAATGTATTTAAACATTTAAGGCACAGTGTGTTGCTTCAGGCAGGATCTAATGGTAACGTGACCGCATTCAACCATTCCTTGGATCCCTATTGGACGAATTCAAACCCGTTGCTCGGAGGGAACTCAGCGGGAGAATTGGTGCTGCATGGAAATTACGTGTATGCCAATTTATTTGAGCAAAATGATGTGCAGAACATCGTGATTGATAACTCCCACGGGGCGAATGGTCCGTATAATACCTTTTTAAGAAATCGAGCGTCGTTATATGGAATATTCTTTTCAGACAATACAAGCCCTTCACAGAATTTTATTGGAAACGAAATACCGAATACCAGTTTCCCGTACAGTGCGGTAAATTACAGCATTCAGGGAAATGATCAGTTCACTTTTGGTAACAACAACAAAGGAACGGTAGCACCTGCTGGTACGTCGGCTGTTGCAGATATCAGTTATCATTACCTAACAAAACCTGCCTTTGTTCAGGATTACCAATGGGGGATGATTGGCTTGCCAAGTGCCATGAATACCGCAAACGTTCCTGCAACAGACCGGTATGAAGGAAATGATATGTTTGCAGGCGCCTGCGGCAGCGAGGACTTTTACGCAGGGATAGCAGAAGTACCTGGCGTGTTGGTTTATCCAAATCCAGTGCGCGTAGTGCTGCATGTGACCGGTGTAGCTATAAACACGCCCTACCAAATCTTAGATGTTCAGGGTAGACTTTGGGACGAGGGGATAATTGAAAATCAGATAATTCCTATGCAGCATATCCCGGCTGGTTTATACTTGTTGAAGGTTAATGAGTCTATTTTTCGAGTGTTAAAGGAGTAAGAAATCCTTTGTTAAGTCCTACCTTATCTTTGATTACTCACGGAGCCTATGTTATGTTGCAATAATAAGAACTACCGTTGAAAAAGGACTGCTTTCGCCAAGGTTCACTATTATTTTATTAATTTCGCGTCGCTTTGACTGACAAGGCAGAGCCTAAACGAGCAGCATATACAATGACTGAACTGATTTTAATTACGGGAGCAGATGGCATGCTCGGCGCGAGCATTTGTAGAGTTGCCCTTCAGCAGGGATACGCGGTTCGGGCTTTTATCATGCCGGGAAGGAACACCAACACCCTGCAGGACTTACCTATTGAGGTGTTCTATGGAGATCTTTTAGACGTAGATTCCCTAGCGCGTGCCATGGAGGGTTGTCAGTATGTTATTAATGTTGCCGCAAATACTACGCTGTGGCCAAGAAGATTGCCGATTATTCAACGCGTAAACTTTGAGGGGGTTAAAAACATCGCCTCGCTTGTTAAACAATTTCAAATAAAACGCTTCATTCAAATAGGCACAGCTAATTCCTTCCACCATGGACCCATGTCTAATCCAGGAACGGAAGAAAGTCCTTTTCAAGGCGATCAATTTAAGTTGGATTACATAGATAGCAAATACGCAGCACAGCAATACCTGTTACAACAATTCAAAACGGAAGGGTTGCCCACCATCATCGTTAACCCCACCTACATGATCGGACCTTTCGATTCCGGTCCTACCTCAGGAAAAATGATTCTTGAGTTGTATCGAGATAATTTACCCGGCTATCCCTCTGGCGGAAAAAACTTTGTGTTTTCGGTGGATGTAGCTCATGCCGTGGTAAATGCAATTTCTCGTGGACGGCTCGGTGAGTGTTACATTGCAGGAAATGAGAACCTAACTTTTGAATCGTTTTTAAACATCGCATGCAAGGCTAGAAATAAACCATTTAAGGTACGAAGCGTTTCTCCGGCTATAATGCTGAGCATTGGTTTTTTAGCATCGATTGCCGCTCGAATAACCAGACGGCCTCCTAAATTAAGTTATTCGATGGCGAAATTAGCCTTGGAGGATCAATACTATTCACCAGAAAAGGCACGCAAGGAATTGGATATGCCCGTTACCCCAATTAAAGAAGCAGTCAATCAATGCTTAACCTGGTGGGAACAAAATGCTTATTTAGAACGACAATGAACGCAATCCCCATAGATTTTAGTCTTTCCAATCAAGCTTGGTTATTCAGTGTTCCTATCTTGCTTACGCTTGTTGGCTTTAGTGTTTTTTGGTTTATTTCAAAGGATTCGGGCATTAAACGGCGTTTCTATGAGGAAAGCGATACCAACATGGATAACACCAATCACATTTTCTTCACCAAAGTGGTTGGCTTCCTTTTCATGGGTTTGATTCCCTTGGTAATTATGTTAGTACTTTTTCCAAATACCGATCTGGCTTACTACGGATTTACCATTATTCCTGAAACCAGCATGCTAAGCCTTTTATGGATTGTTCTGCTTTCTGTTGCTGTGATTCCATTGGCATATTTTTCTGCTAAGAAACCAAAGAATTTATTGAACTATCCCCAAATTCGTACCCGGGAGTGGAGTAGAAGGACCTTTTATTTGAATTTATTCGGATGGTTTATTTATTTGGTGGGGTATGAGGTGTTATTCCGCGGAACCTTATTGTTTCCAATTTATCAGTCAGTTGGATTGTGGCCTGCGATTGCCATTAATGTGGCCTTGTACGCTGCTACCCACATCCCAAAAGGAATAGAAGAAACCATTGGAGCAGTGCCCCTCGGCATTGTTCTTTGTATTCTTACCTTACAAACAGGTACCCTTTGGATTGCCATTTTTGTACATGTTGCTTTGGCATGGACCAACAGCCTAACGGCGTTAAAATTTCATCCTGACATCCACTATAATTCTCGTAAAAAGGATGTTTAACGGATCCGTTGTTGTAGTCACTGGTTCAAGTCGGGGCATTGGAAAAGCCATTGCCTTGGCCTTTGCGAAAGAGGGGGCATTTATCGTACTGAATGGAAGGAATTCCGAACGACTTTCTGAAACCATGGAGGAACTTAAGCATGTAAGCGCAAATGTAGTAGCCGTTAATGCCGATGTTTCTACCGAAGAAGGCGCGAAAACCTTAATTGACGTTGCCTTGGAGTCTTTTGGAAAAATCACCTATTTAATCAACAACGTTGGAATTTCAAGCCGCGGAAACCTTGGTGAACTAGAGCCTAAAGTAATTAAAGCGATTTTTGAGAGCAATGTTTATGGTACGATTTTCCCAACCATGATGGCCTTACCGGCGTTGCGCGCAGAAAAAGGTGGCGTATTGTTTATTTCTAGTCTTGCTGGCATTCGTGGATTGCCGGGTTTAGGACCTTATTCGGCCTCTAAAATGACGCTCCGTGCCTTGGTAGAGTCTATTCGAATTGAAGAGAAAAATAACGGGGTTTATGCAGGCTTGCTTTTAGTAGGAATTACAGAAGTGGCCCATGATAAAGAAGTACTTGGTCCGGATGGAAAGCCAAGGTTATTAAGTCCTCGATCTGGAAAGGGAGTAAGTTCTATGACTACAGTTTCTGAGGCTGCGCTGCATATGATTCGCAAGCGTAAATTCATAAAAACACTCACGTTTATTGGGAAAATCAATCAATTTCTAAACAAACTATCTCCAGGATTAGTAGAGAGGATTATTCAGAAAAATATGGCCAAATTTGATGAGCGATCAAAGTAATACAGGCACGAAATTCAATTAATACATGGGTTTTGGATAAATTACACACGAGCCTTTGTTTACAAATAGATACTCATCCTTTCTAGCGCTCTATTTA
Organism: Flavobacteriales bacterium UBA958; assembly: GCA_002293045.1. Taxonomy (GTDB): domain Bacteria; phylum Bacteroidota; class Bacteroidia; order Flavobacteriales_D; family Crocinitomicaceae; genus UBA952. The sequence goes on from DBCM01000103.1 coordinate 27,887, forward strand.
CTTCTTCGCCGCTTAAGCTCCGCACTAATCAGTCCCAATTCACGACCGGTTTGACCAGCAACCGAGGTGTTTTCATCGGCACGACGCAACAAGTAGGGGAGCACCTCTTTCACCGGACCAAACGGAACATATTTCGCTACATTATAGCCCGCATTCGCCAAGTTGTATGAGATGTGATCGCTCATGCCCAAAAGCTGTGCAAAAAAGAACTTCTCATTGGTGTTTTCTAGGTTTTTCTCTGCCATTAATTGCGTTAACAGCATGGAACTTGCCTCGTTGTGCGAACCGGCACACAGCGCGAAATGCGCGTGATGATTTACCATAAAACGCAAGGCCTCGTTGTAGTCGCGATCAGATGATGCTTTATCCGGTTGAATCGGGGAGGGGTAGCCCATTTTCTGAGCACGCTCGCGCTCTTTTTCCATGTAAGCCCCACGCACTAATTTTACCCCATAAACAATACCCTGGGATTGAGCCGCTTCAGCCTGTTCCTTTAAAAACGCCAGTCGGTCGTGGCGGTACATCTGTACGGTATTGTAAATAATTGCACGTTGCGTATTGTACTTACACATCATTTCGAAGGTCCATGCATCCAATACTGGTTGAATCCAAGTTTCTTCCGCATCGATAAATAAACGCACCTGATCGGATGCTGCAGCCTCACAGATTCGTTGAAATCGGGATTTTAGCGCTGCAATATCTGAGGTGATTTGAGCGGTTTGTGATTTAGTAGGGTCTGATGCGATTTCAAGCAACTCAAAGCGGCCAATTCCCGATAACTTAAAAACTGCAAAGGGAATGGATTTCGAGCCTTTGGCCATGCGTATCGTAGAAATAATGAGTTCCGTAGTATGCTCAAAATCTTCGTCAGAAGTTTTACCTTCAACCGAATAATCTAAAATAGTCCCAACCCCAAAAGCGGCGAGCTCCTTGATTCGTTCCTCACAATCCTGAATGGTTTCTCCGCCGCAAAATTGCTTAAATATAGTAGCTTTAATTAGACCCGTTATTGGCAAATGAAGCCTTAAGGCAAGGGTTGTTGCCCATTTTCCAAAACGTACAATACTCGGAGAAGCAATGACTTTAAAGAGTAAATAGGCTCGTTTTAAGTCACGGTCCGATTTGGATTTAAAGGCGACTTCGGTATTGGAGAAATCTAACATATACAAAATTAACGCTTTTTTGTCACTCTACGCGGCATAAAGTTAATACCTTTGATTCATGTTAACCATCCAATTTAATGGGACTCCAATTCACGTGGGATCGCTCGATGCTGCCCCGTTTAAGGACTTACTAGCGGATTTTAGCACGTGTAAAAAAGTTATAATGGTGGATGAAAACACCCACGATTGTTGTCTCGAGTATTTACTTACAGCCTTTCCTTCTTTGGAAGACGCAGAAGTGATGTTACTGCCCGCAGGAGAAGAAAATAAAGCCTTAGAGGTTTGTTACCAAGTGTGGTCGGCCATGCTGGAATATCAAATAAATCGAAACGATCTGGTTATTAACTTAGGAGGGGGTGTGGTAACTGACCTTGGTGGGTTCATCGCCTCGGTGTATAAGCGGGGCATTGATTTTATTCATATTCCAACGTCGCTTATGGGAATGGTAGATGCCGCCATTGGTGGAAAAAATGGGGTTGACCTGAACGGACTTAAGAACATCATCGGAACCATCACTCAACCAAAAGCTATTTTTGTAGATGCAGGATTTTTGGAAACGCTTCCGCCGGAAGAGGTCTTTAATGGCTACGCTGAAATGCTGAAACATGCACTAATTCTAGATAAGAACTATTGGAATCAGTTGAAATCGTTGAATTCTGAAGAAGAATTAATTCAAATCCAACACATCATTCGATCCATTGAACTTAAAAAACAGGTAGTAGAGGCCGATCCAACGGAAAAAGGCCAGCGAAAATTGTTGAATTTTGGTCATACCCTAGGACACGCCTTAGAATCCTATTTCCTGTCTAAAAAATCCATCGCTCATGGTCATGCCGTTGCCTTGGGAATGATCGGTGAAAGTTATATCTCATACAAACGCGGAGTACTTTCGCAAGAGGCATATCGAGAGATTGAGCAATGCATCATTCGGATATTTCCGATGCTCGAAATTCCTGAAGAAGCCATTGAAACACTCATAGAACTCATGCGAAACGATAAGAAAAATGAGCGAAACGCCCTGAATTTTGTCTTGTTAAACGCAATTGGTTCGGCGCAGGTCAATGCCGAAATTTCACCTTCAGAAGTAGGGGAGGCCCTGCTTCATTTATCCCTGCTTGCACAACACGGCAACTAACAAAAAAGGCCCCCAATGGGAGCCTTTAATCGCTTGAGTATGCGAGTCATCAACGAATGATGGTCATTTCATCTACAATGTGCTTCGCTCCCGAAAATTTATCGATAATAAACAACACGTAGCGGATGTCCACATTGATAGTTTTCTGCAGGTTCGAATCAAAAATCACATCACCAGCCATGGCTTCAATGTTGCCGTCAAAAGCCAAACCGATTAATTCTCCTTTACCGTTTAATACAGGCGATCCAGAGTTTCCTCCGGTGATGTCATTATTCGTTAGGAAGTTTACTGGCATATAGCCTGCTTTGTCTCCATATTCCCCAAAATCTTTTGTGTTATTCAACTCAATCAATCGCTGCGGCAAGTCAAATTCTTCATCCTTTGGTTTATATTTCTTAATGGTCCCTTCCAATGTAGTGTAGTAATTAACTTTTGCATCATTACGACCATCTTGAGGTAAAGCACTTACCGTTCCATAAGTTAAACGCATGGTGCTGTTAGCGTCGGGATATTTTACTGGACTCAATCCAGACTCACGCATTCCTTTTACCAATTTACGATACGCTTGCATGTAATCGGCCTGCAACTGGATTAGCTCTGGTGTAGTTGCATTCATATGTGCAATCAGTTCTTGAGAAAATTTAATCATTGGATCGTTGGAAATTTCATTTTTAGTTTCGCCATTAATCCAGGAAAGTACTTTTTCTTTAAAACTGAAAATCGAAGTGCTCAACATCGTCGTTGCACGCATGGCTACAGCATCGGGGCTTTCGAAGCCTGCCGGTTGTTTGTACCCCGCTTTAGTCATGTACAACATTAGACCATTCATTAGAATGTCCTTTTCTGTAGGAAGTGAGACGGTGCTATAAAACTCTTCTACCGCATTGAGCAATCCTGCTTTAAGTTCTTTTTTCTTAGCAGCATCTGCCTTTTCATACTCCATCATTTTAGCTCCAAGATTTCTTGAAATCATCGCGAATTCAGAAGAGCGGAGTAAAATCATTAAATAATTGTCATGTCGCGATTTCTCGTTGGTGGCTGCGTAATATTTATTGATAGTACTTACAACGGTACCATATTCTTTTTTGTTTTTGCGCTTGTTTGCCCACGCATCGAAGGCCTCTTCATTTTCCGCTTTCGTATGTGCTGTACGGAACTTACTCAAGGCATCAATCATTCCTTGACGGTTTTTCCAGTAATTCGCTAGCCGTGCATACTTAGATGCATAATTGAGTCGAACGTTATCGTCTTTATCCATTTCATTTTTCATGGCATCCATGGCGGTTTTTGAGGCCTCCACCCATGCCGGATAAGCATACTTCACATTTTGATCAATTCCTGAGGCTGGCAACCAACGGTTGGTTCGTCCTGGAAAACCAAGAATCATGGCAAAATCACCTTCTTTAACCCCTTGGATGTTCACTTTTAAGTGAACTTTTGGAGTTAATGGAACATTGTTTGTAGAATATTCAGACGGATTACCGTTCGCATCTGCATAGATTCTGAACATAGAAAAATCTCCGGTATGACGTGGCCACTCCCAATTGTCGGTGTCGCCACCAAACTTACCAATTGAATTTGGAGGAGTACCCACTAAACGAACGTCTTTGTAGTCTTGAAATACAAAGTAATAGTATTCATTTCCTTGAAAAAATGAACGAACATTCACTACGTATTTTCCGCCTTCACTGTTTTCTTTTTCAATTAGGGCAATTTCCTCTTTAATGATTTTCTCACGTTCTGCCTCCGTCATTTTATCATTTACCTTTCCTAAGATGCGTGTAGACACATCATCCATTCGAACAAAGAAGCGAACGAATAGCGATTTTGGCTTAAGTTCATCAGCTTTTGTTGCTGCCCAATACCCATTTGTTAAGTGGTCTTGTTCCGGGGTAGACAACTCCGCAATGGCATCGTATCCGCAGTGGTGGTTGGTTAATACTAATCCTTGAGAGGAAATCAATTCGGCGGTACATCCTCCGTTGAATTGAACAACAGCATCCTTTAAACTGGAATGGTTAATGCTGTAGATTTCTTCTGCGGTCAATTGCAATCCGAGTTTTTCCATATCGCGTTGATTCAAACGTTCAATGAACATTAAGAACCACATTCCTTCATCGGCTCGAACAAAGAACCCAACAAAAAGGACAATGGCTAAGAGTGTGTGTTTCATGTTTTTCATAGTTTTTCTGAATTAAGGTGGGCTAATATAGTAAAATTAGAAGACTTTATTTCCCATGTTGTGCACGCGTTTTTTGAATGCGTTGTTTCTTCATCCGACTCAAGGATTCAGGTAAGATCCCTAAATAGGAGGCAATTTGATGTTGAGGCACGAGTTGTTCGATGCGTGGATGACGTTCAATAAGGGCCATGTAACGTTCCTCGGCACTGGAAGAAACCGTAAGAAATAAGCGTTTTTGAAGCACTGCAAGCGTACGCTGCGCCATCATTCGAAACAATCGTTCCATTTGAGGGATATGCTCGAAAATCTCATCAATTCCGTCATGCGTAAAGGCAAGTACCCAGGTGTCTTCTAAGGCCTGCACGTTAAGTTGGGAAGGTGAACGCAATTCAAAACTCGCCAAATCTCCAATCCACCAATCTTTAAATCCAAAATACAATACATGTTCCTGGGCTTTCCCATCGATGTAAAACACGCGCATAGTTCCCGAGATAATGAATGCCTGTTCAAAACCAATGTCTCCTTCACGCAAAAAATAGGACTTGCGCTTTAAGTGGCGTAAGGTAAACCTCTGTCGAATAAATGCCTTATCCGAATCAGTTAACGTAACGCGCTGTTGAATATAAGTAAAGAGGTCGTTAAAAGCAGTTTTCTCCGTCACGAGAGTTGCATTCGAATTCTCCATTCTTTAGGATATAGGTTGTTAAAGCGGTTTCCGAGGTGTTTAACAAATCCTAAACCCATTTGGTTGTAGGTCACCATGTAAAAACCTGATTCTTGAGCCGGAACAGGAAAGGTTTCGCCCCGCAAATACTGCAGTGCCTCTCGTTCACTGAGCTCAATAGTTTGAATGTTAGTGCTAACGGTTGGAATTAAGGCCAACTCGTGAAAAGGAATCCATCCTTTGGGACTTTGTTCCGCGATTTTAACTCCTTTTTTAATGAAGCGAAGTGGACAATCGATGGATTTTAGCATCGAAATCGCCTCTTTACTAAGCAAGTGCATTCCTGTTCGCTCTTCGATCAGGATTTGGTTTTCTGTTAGCGTAATGCCAAAGATTGGATCTTTCGACGCATAAACCGACTCGTTACCAAGCGATCGAATTATCGTGCCTTTTTTGCGCAACACGGCAACATACAGTCCTTCTGATTCCGTTGTACCTGGTAGGAAATAATGCCCGAGCTGGTTTCGTCCAGAAACACAAGCATGCGGTACATTCCATGAAACTAATTCAAAGGTGCCATCGGACAACAAATGCGAGATTTGGTCTTCATTTTCCAACTGGTTGAAGGTACAGGTAGAATACACCAAATACCCGCCAGGTTTTACGGATTTAATTACGTGACTTAATAACTCGATTTGGCGTGCCGCACAAAATGCGGGAGAATCGGGTTTCCATTCAGCACGTGCGTTTTTATCTTTACGAAACATTCCTTCCCCCGAGCAGGGAGCATCTACCAACACCACATCAAAGCAATCTTTAAGACCGCTAAAGGCCTCAGGCGAATCATTGGAAACTAGGATGTTTTCTACGCCCCATTTCCCCAAATTTTCCGCAAGAATATTACTTCGGTGGCGGTTAATTTCATTGGCAAGCACCACGGAATTCGGAGGTAAAGCATCCAGCATAGCACTCGTTTTTCCTCCCGGTGCTGCACAGAGATCTAAAACGCGTGTTCCTTCCGGTAAATTCAGGTGTTTTATGAGGGTATAAAGCACCATAGAGGCTGCTTCTTGCGCATAATATACACCGGCGTGATAACTCGGATCTAAGGTAAACGAAGGTCGTTCCTCTAGATAATAGCCCATTGCACACCATGAAACGGGACGCAACTCAGAGCAATCCTTGGCCGATCCTTTACGCGGGTTAATGCGTATTGAAATCGGAGAGGTTTCATCCAGGGCTTGGATGAGATGTTCGCCAAAGGGAGAATTCTCTCGAATGGAATCAATAAACTCAGCAGGAAGCGGGGTACTTAGCATGCCTCAAAGGTAACTTTTAAATAAGAGGGGAGGGAGGGACTTGGCGTAAACGCTTGATTCATACTCACCCCGGGAATTCCAATCAACTGTTCATCAACATATAACAAGGGCCAGACGGACCGTTGAAATGCCGGTATTCCATGGTCTTTTAGTATGGCACCTACGGTCTTTGCACTTTTCATTCCTACAGGAACCATCGTTTCTTTTAGTTTCCCACGAACCAACTTCAGTTCGCCATTTACCTGAGTGGGGTTTAAATAAAATACGGAGGTGGTAAATTGAGCAGGTAGAGAATCCACCGGAGCAACCGTGAACGTAAAATCAATACACGGTATATCATTAATTAAGTAAAGCTTATCCTTGAATTTTATTAACGCTTGATATCCCGAGGAATGGTGCGCTAAACGAACGCGCTTGTTGTTCTCTGCACTCGTAAGTTGCATGATTGATTGAATAAATCGAGGCTCAATTTCGAGCAATTTAAACGCTTCCACCAGTACAGTTTGGTCTTCTGCTAATGCTTTGATAGGAATAACCCGTTGATTTTTCCATTGGATAGCGAATGCTTGGGCCTGTTCAAAAACTTCAAGATAGCTGTGATAACAGGCATTTTGTAACATGAGCACCTGTTCTCTAATGGATGGATTTAGCTTCTCCAGCGCAGGAATCACATCCAAACGGATCGCATTTCGTTGGTATTTGGAATCTGCGTTGCTTTTATCTTCCCGCCAATGAATGCCATGAGTTTCCGCATAAGTGACTATTTCCGACTTGGAAATATGTAAAAACGGACGTAAAATTCCACAGCGCAGTTCATGCATTCCTGCCAAACCAGACAAGCCGCTGTTTCTGAAAAGATGTAAGAAAAAAGTCTCGATTTGATCATCCTGATGGTGAGCCGTTGCGATTAAAACATCCGTAGCAGTACCTACTATTTCTTGAAAAAACTGGTAGCGTATTGTTCTTGCCTCCAGTTGTAAATTTCCTCCTTCCTCCCTTAAACGCGCCCCTAAATCAACGATTCGCTCATGAAATGAGATCTGGTGTTGCACACATAAATCCCGAATCATTCGAGCATCGGCTTCACTGTCTTCCCCACGCAATTGATAGTTTACATGAGCCACCGAAAAAGGCAGTTGATGCGAAAGAAAGAAATGAAACAGTACCATGGAATCTACGCCTGCACTGCATGCAAGTAGGTATCGTGAAGCATGGTACTTCGATATAATTTCTTTGGCCTTATTCATCAGATTTAACATCAATCAAACGACCGATTTTCAGGAGGCATTCTTCATACTCTTGTTGCGGATCAGCACCTATGGTAATGGCTCCTCCAACCCCACAACTCAAATAGTTTTCAGTAGGGTAGTAAGCCAAGGATCGAATAACTACATTGAAGTCAAAATCTCCGCCCGGTTTAAAAAAACCAAGACTTCCAGAATAAATTTCGCGAGGAGCATCCTCCATTTGGTCCATAAATTTCAAGGCATTGCGCTTCGGCGCTCCTGTCATAGAACCCATGGGAAAGGTAGCGCGGAGAATATCCGAAAAGTTAGTGCTTGGTTTCAGCCTACAAGAAACGGTAGAAATCATTTGATGCACAGTTTTAAAAGAATACAAGCCAAACAGTTCATCAACTTTTACGCTTCCAGGTTCAGCAATTTTTGAAAGATCATTGCGCACCAAATCAACAATCATGACATTTTCAGCGCGTTCTTTCTTGGAATGGATTAAGCCTTGCTTTGCCGCTTCATCAGCAACTTCCTCGTTGATTCTGGGAGCTGTGCCTTTAATGGGTTGCGATGTTAGAAGGTTCCCTACTTTTTGCAAATATCGCTCCGGACTGCCACACGCAAGCCAAAGATTTTCAGCGATAAATAACCCGGAAAACGGAGCCTCTGTTCGCTGATTCACTCGGTTATATAAGCTGTGAGGAGAGGTCAGTGTTATGTGCTCTAAGTAATATTCTTGACAATAATTGGTTTCATAAAGATCGCCTCGCTGAATAAGACGCTTGATTTCATGGACTTGATGAAGGTATTTCTCCTTCGGTGTGCGCGCATGAAAGGGTGCTAAATCGGGTATTGAGCTATGCGTTAATGTTTCGATAAATCCATGTACCAAGGCAATATCCTTTCCTTGCACCAAGTTGATTTCATGCTGGTTCAGTTCCGCTACAACGGATGGAACCCAAAAATAGGCGAGGGGTAAGCGTAGATTATCCTTGATAGGCGCCTGATCTACGTGATGCTTAAGCTCGTAAGAAAGGTATCCAAAAATATAGGTGTCTTTGTGCTCCGTGAGAAACGCATCCAAGTCGGGCAGTTGTGAAGGGCTCGATAGGGTAAAGGATGGTCCTGCACCGATACCAAGAATCGCCGTTCCGTCGTTAGAATTTAAATAGCATGTTGGAATTTGTTTACTCATGGGCTAAAAGGGCAGGAGCTTGTCGAGTGGAACTGAAATTTTCATGTTATTCACGAGTAGTTGAGCCTTAGATTTTTCAATGGCTTCAATGATGGCTACTTGCTTTGACCCGGCCATGCGTACCTTTTCTCCAACCTTAAACACAAGAGGGGCAGGACTATGCTCGGGTTTTTTCTTTACCGGGTTTGGTTTTTTCACGGTAGGTTTAACCGTAGATTTTAAAAAGAATGCTCGGATTTCTTCCATCAATGCTTCATTTTCCTTTCGCTTACGTGCGCTTGGATTAAAGCGGCTAAGGTATTTCTCCATACGCTGTCCGAGTTGTATCCATTTTGCTTGTTCATCGGATTGAGTCCCGAGTACTTTAGTTTTACGCGTATAGTAATCCGCCTGTTCACGAACTTTGAGCAGCTCCTCCGCCATGGCCTCTTGGGCATTTTTATGCTCTTGAATCATTTTTTGCAGGTAGCGCTTTTCTTGTTGTAGGGTAGATAACAATTCATTAAATCGTTTGGTTTCCAAAGAGAGCCGTTGTTTAGCTGCTTTCAGAAGATCAGCTGGGATTCCGTTAATGCTGGCCACTTCAAAGGTGAAAGAGCTACCGGGCATTCCTAATTCCAGTTGATATAAAGGTTTCAAGGATTTTAAATCGAATTTCATGGCACCATTAACCGCCTGCGCCAATTCACTCGCCTTAAATTTTATTGCTGCATAATGGGTAGTAATAATTGCAAAACACCCTTTATCGTAAAGTCGCTCAAAGAAAATTTCTGCCAAAGCGCCCCCTAATTCCGGATCAGAACCCGTCCCAAACTCGTCCAAAAGCAGAAAGGTATTCGGATTGCTTTGTTCCAAAAAGAACTTCATGCGTTGAAGTCGGTAGGAATAGGTACTTAATTCATTTTCAATCGATTGATTATCTCCGATGTCTGAATATAATTGCTCGAAAAAGCAAGCCTTTGAGTCTGAATGAACGGGGATGAGTAAGCCGGCTTGTAACATGCATTGCAACAAACCAAAGGTCTTCATGGTAAGGCTTTTCCCACCCGCATTTGGACCCGAAATTACGAGCATGCGGTGTGTTTGATCTAAGGAAAATTCTTGCGGTATGGTTGGCTTTCCTTGCGCTTGATTGTTTTGTCGTAAAAGTGGGTGATAGGCACAAGACCAATGCATGGATTTTTCCTTGGAGAGGGCAGGAAGTGTCGCTTCCATATGAAAGGCTAATCTAGCTTTAGCGTTAATCACGTCAAAATTTACCAATGCTGTTTGATATGCTTGAATCAATGGTAAGTGAATCCTGAATTGAGCGGTGAGTGCTTTTAAAATCCGGTAAACCTCTCTTTTTTCATCGTCGAACAGACAAGATAGTTCATGGTTAAGGGCTTCATTTACTTTTGGTTCGATGTACGTAAGGCTTCCTGTTTTACTTGAACCTAAAATGGTGCCTGGAACCCTGCGTTTAAAGCCGGATTGCACCGTTAATACCCGTCGGTCGTCAATAAAAGACTCGTAGGTTTCTCCAAGCAGACCATCTTTAACCAGTTTACGCATTTCTCGCTCGAAATTGCGATTGATTTTTTGTCGAATAACCTTGATTTCTTGACGAATTTTTGCTAATTCCGGGGTAGCGTCATCCTTAATATTCTTGGTTTGCTTAACGTCGATGATTTTCGTAATGCGCTCCACTAATTCGTCCGTGTGGTAACAGTCTTGAAACACCTGCGCTAAGGTTGAAAACGAGGCGGCATGCTCGAAGAATTTTAGGTAGGCATTCACGAGGTTACTGGCATCATGGATTCGAATGAATCCTTCCAGGCTCAGCACCGCATCTTCAATGCCTAAGAATTTCAATTCCGTTAGGAGCTCATCAAATTCGAGCGCTGGAAACGTTCTTTTTTGTAAAATAATATCGAGACGTTCCTTTGTTTGTGTTAACTGATGTATGAGTGATTTATATCGATTGCTTGGGATTAACTGATGCAATTTATCAATACCGGATTTAGATATGGCAAATCCACTGAGATGAGAGAGTACATCGGTGAACTGCAATTCTTGCAAGGTTTGAATGTCCGTAAACGACGGTGCTTTTTGCATGCCACAAAATTAGGGTTTATTTAAACGCCACATTGTACTATAATTAATATTATGTTAAATAGCATTATAGGAAACGATCTGCTCTACTACTACTATCCAAGTTGTTGATTACAATGATTACTCCTTAATGACCTTTACTTTAACTTCTCCTACATGCAAGACATAAATACTTGGCGCAAGTGAGATCACATCAATGGACGTTTCGCCAAGTAACGTTGTTCCCGAACGCACCAAGGTTCCTGCGGAAGAAAAAAGTTGATATGGAGTTGCTGTCAGATTCGATGTTATGGTTAACTGTTGGCTGCATGGATTCGGACTAACGATTAATGTTGGCGTGTATACTTCATCCGTAATACTTGCACCGTTACAACCAATTAATCCTGTTAGCGTATAATTTCTCACGAAGTTCCAAATTTCTTTGGTTGCCTTGAAATCTAGGTTTGTTCCTGCGAGCACAATCAAACTTCCTGGCCACGTATGTCCTCCATCAATCACTTTATAGTGAACCACCTCGCTACAGTTAACACCATTTTCGTAGGTATATTTCTCAACAGTGCTTCCGTCGTTTACATTGCTGTTAGGTACGTTCTCAACGACAGGCGAAGGATTGCACGTGTTCAAAGAAACCCAATAATCCAACACATTTTCCACGGAGGATGAAAATCCAGCGATTCCGTTGTATGGCACTGTTGCATCGGATGTTCCGTGTATTTGAATAACGGGCATGCTGTGTGTCGGGTTACAAGAATTAATCATGGTTGGGGTCATTGACCCTGTAACCGAACCTACTGCAGCGATTCTTTCGCTCAAGGTGCATGCCAGTAAAAGACTCATGAAACCACCATTAGACATACCGACAGCATATATTCGCGATTGATCAATGGAATAGGTGGAAGAAATCGAATCGATCAGTACTTCCGTAAACCCAACATCATCTGCTGCGCTCCCACCCCATCCAACATTAAAGTGCGTATTTCCATTGACATCTAAGGTGCCTTCCGGATGAACAATAATCATATTTGCGGTATCTGCTATTGGTCGAAAATCACCATAAACAAGCTGTTGGCTTGCATTACTGGTATATCCATGGAAATTAAAAAGCAACGGAACGGCTGTGCTTGATGAATAGATTGCGGGAACATACAAAATGTAGGACCGTTGGATGCCATTGTGCATAATGGTGCCATTAATGGTTTGTTGGGCATGCGTATATGCATTGAACGAAACCAATATAAGCAGTCCGTATAGTATGTTTTTCATGGAACAGGAAATTAGATGAACCCTATTTGATGCAATCTTCGTGATTATGAATGCTTAATTGTCAAAGATAAGTAAGTTTTAATTCGCAGAATTGTAATTTTGTGAAACATTCAATTTTGAATTAAAAAAAAATTAACAAACAATCGCATGGCTACTTATTCTTTTGAAGGGTTCATACCCGTGGTTGATCCCACCAGTTACATTCATAAGACTGCGTCAATGGCCGTAAAATGCAAGAAAAATAGAATAATTTATTAAACAGACGATGTTAGTTAAGTCATGCTAGCTAACATTTCTTTATCTCTCGCTCCATTTGCTTTCTAATCCCATAAAATCTTCTAAATGATAAATTAAGTCAGAATAAGTAAATAGAATTGTTCTATCATCTACAATGGTATATTTTTTTCTTTTTTCAACTGACATTTTTTTTATTTCCGGAAAGTATTTAAGTGGTACAATAATAACACGGCCATCCTCAAACTTCAATGAAATCTTACCTGCAATATCGAAACTTAATTTTTCAATACAAATTTTGCTTTTTTTGAGTGATGTAGTCATTTTTCTTTTACGACATGCAAATGTGGGGGTTCTTTTTGCGCATCAAATGCTACAATAAAGAAGGTTAAAAATTTGTATATGGCTATTTTAGGCATATTCAAATATAATTCTTTAATTTATATTTTTCAAGTGTCATAAATTGGTGTAAAGGATATTACTAGAAAATTCACAAAATCGAACAATCTTTTAAAAATTAAAATTTAGTTGTAATCGGCTTAATTGTAACTTTGTAGAATTGAGGTATATTTTTAAACAACGGTTCTTGTAAATTAAATACATGGCTACTTATTCTTTTGAAGGGTTCATACCCGTGGTTGATTCCACCAGTTACATTCATGAGACTGCGTCAATCATCGGTGACGTCATTATTGGTAAGGATTGTTACGTTGGTCCTGGCGCGGTAATCCGTGGGGATTGGGGTCGAATTACCCTTGAAGACGGCTGTAACGTACAAGAAAACTGCGTGGTTCACATGTTTCCAGGAAAGCACATCACCTTTGAATCGGGAGCACACGTGGGTCATGGCGCTGTGGTACATGGCGCGACCTTAAAAGCGAATTGCCTCATCGGAATGAATGCGGTAGTCATGGATGGTGCCGTCGTCGGTAAAAACTCTATCGTTGGCGCCTTGAGTTTTGTTAAAGCCGAAGAGATTATTCCAGACAATCATTTATTCGCAGGAAATCCGGGCAGAATCATCAAAGAAATCTCTGCTGACATGATCGCATGGAAGACCGAAGGAACGGCCTTGTATCAATCTTTGCCTGCGTTATGCCATGCCTCCCTCCTACCGGTTACCCCGTTATCCGCGATAGAGGACAATCGTCCTTCGCATGAAATGGTGTATAAGACGTGGAAAACCCGTCAATAGTTTTTCCTTTTTTATAGTATACATTCGGTCAGTTCTTTTAATTTTGTACCCCGTAGTTACTATTTTATGTCAAAATCAACAAAGTATATTTTTGTAACCGGGGGGGTAACATCTTCTTTAGGTAAAGGAATCATTTCCGCTTCTTTAGCTAAATTATTGCAAGCCAGGGGTTATGCAGTAACGATTCAAAAACTAGACCCTTACATCAACATCGATCCAGGAACCTTAAACCCATATGAACACGGCGAATGTTACGTAACCGACGACGGCGCTGAAACCGATTTGGACCTGGGGCATTACGAGCGTTTCTTAAACGTTCCTACCTCTCAAGCGAACAACATCACCACTGGGCGTATTTACAAGAACGTGATTGAAAAAGAACGTCGCGGCGATTATTTAGGAAAAACTGTTCAGGTCATTCCGCACATTACGGATGAAATCAAAGACCGAATACAAGAGTTAGCCACGAACGGACAGTATGATATTGTAATTACTGAAATCGGTGGAACCGTCGGTGATATTGAGTCTCTCCCGTACGTAGAAGCGGTACGTCAGATGATGTGGGAATTTGAAGACGATTGTATTGTTATTCACCTCACCTTGATTCCTTATTTATCCGCGGCGGGTGAGTTAAAAACAAAACCAACTCAACACAGTGTTAAAGCATTATTGGAACTGGGGGTTCAACCCGATATTTTGTGCTGTCGTACCGAGCATCCACTAGACATGGCACTTCGAAAAAAGATTGCTCGATTTACCAATGTATCGATCAATGCGGTGATTGAAGCCAAGGATGCCTCCACGATATATGATGTCCCTTTACTTATGCAAGCCGAAGAATTAGACATCGTGGTGTTGGATAAACTTGGACTTTCAAAAAAGCAAGCTCCTGATTTGACGCATTGGAAAGATTTCTTGGATAAATTAAAAAATCCAAAACATCACATTGATGTTGCATTGGTTGGGAAATACGTAGAATTAAAGGATTCTTATAAATCTATTTCAGAGGCGCTCATTCACGCGGGGGTTGCAAACAACACCAAAGTGAACGTACATTGGATACAATCCGAAATCATTACCTCGAATAACAGTGCAAAAATCTTAGGGGATATGGATGGAATCTTAGTAGCCCCAGGGTTTGGATCACGCGGAATTGCAGGAAAAATTGAAGCGGTACGCTATGCAAGAACGAGCAATACCCCATTTTTTGGAATTTGTCTCGGTATGCAATGTGCCGTGATTGAGTTTGCAAGGAACGTGTTAGGTCATACCGACGCGCACACCATGGAAATCAATCCAGAAACTGCCCATCCGGTAATCTCCATGATGGAGGAGCAAAAAACACTTAAAAATTTAGGAGGTACGATGCGATTAGGTGCTTATGATTGTCATTTAAAGCCGAGCTCGAATATCGCGAATGCCTACCATGCCGATAAAATAAGCGAGCGACATCGTCACCGTTTTGAATTAAACAATGCCTATTTAGACGCGCTAGAAGCAGAAGGAATGATTGCAACTGGTAAAAATCCTGAAACGGGATTAGTTGAAGTGGTCGAAGTACAAAGTCACCCGTGGTTTGTTGGTGTACAATTCCATCCGGAATACAAAAGCACCGTAGATAATCCACACCCTCTCTTTTCTGCATTTATCTTTGCAGCGTTAAAAAACAAATAATATGATGGATAGAAATACAACAATCGGGTTAATTCTCATCGGCTTACTCTTAACCTTATTTACGGTGATAAATCAACCGAGTAACGAAGAGATCGCTAAAGCTAAAAAGGAACAAGCCCTCAAGGAAAAAAGTCAAGAAAAATCGAAAGCGGCGAAAAAAAACAGTGAGAAGAAACCAAACAATTCAGGGGTTAAGCGGCAAGATCAAGTCAAGCAAATTCTTCCCAAAAAAGAGCTAGCTAAAGCCAAGCAAGTAACCTTAGAAAATGAACATTTAACTGTCGTGTTAAATTCTGAGGGAGCGAATGTCGAGGCTGTTTATCTCAAGAAATTTAGATCGTATGATCATTTTACTCAGAAGAAATCAGAGGCCCTTTGTTTATTTAAATCGGAAGATGCCCAGAATTTCATCGTGATCCCTGGAGTGTTGAGTACGAAATCTCTCGTGTTTGAGCTTACTGATAATTCATCGGATGATGACGTAGCGTTTTCTTACTCCCTCGGTAAAAAACGCATAGACGTGCGTTACTCCATTAAAGATGACTATCGCCTCTCCTATGACTTAACCCTAAACGGATTCACCCCTTTGGAAATGGACAAGGTGCGCTTGAAATGGGCCATGAATTTTCGGAGAACGGAACGAAAACTAAAAGAACAGCGCAGAATCACAACGATTTGCTTTGAACAGAAAAATGATGGCCTGGATTACCTGAGCGAAACATCGGATGATTTTTCAGAAACCACAGATGACATCGAATGGGTGGCCTTTAAACAAAGTTACTTTTCGGCCATTCTTCACCCAGATAAAGGGTTTAGAAAAGAAGACGGACGGTTTAATATCAAGAATTTTGGTGAAGGACATAAACGTGAATTCACTAACATCAAAGCGATGACTACGGTACTTGCACCAAATTTTGAGCAAAACAATGCCTCATTTACCTGGTATTTTGGTCCAAACGATTACAACCTCATGAACAGTTACGGAGAAGGATATGACGATATTTTAAATTACGGATGGGGGCTCTTTAGATGGATTAATCTTTATGCTGTTCAACCCATTTTTAACCTCCTCGTAGGGAACGGGATTGGGGCTGGTATCGCGATTTTACTTCTTACCTTGATTCTTAAGTTGATTTTAATGCCGATCCAATGGAAGATGTTCGTTTCTTCGGTGAAAATGCGGATACTCAAACCACAGGTGGATGAGTTAACAAAAAAATACCCAGATCAGTCTGATGCCATGAAAAAGCAATCCGAAATGATGGCACTCTATAAAGAATCTGGTGCGAGTCCACTAGCAGGGTGTGTGCCCATGCTCATTCAGATGCCTATACTACTCGCCGTTTTCCGCTTCTTTCCTGCCGCTTTCGAATTGCGTCAGCAGGGATTTTTGTGGGCGGAAGACCTCTCCTCTTATGATTCCATTTGGGACTTTGGTTTCAATTTATGGCCTTATGGAGACCACATGAGCTTATTCACCTTATTGATGTCGGCAACTACCTTGGTTTACACCTACTTGAATAGTGGGAATATGCAGCAGCCAAGCCAGCCGGGAATGCCCGACATGAAGGTTATGATGTATATTTTTCCAGTGCTTATGATATTCTTTTTCAACGATTATTCAGCGGGACTTAGTTATTATTACTTTATTTCCACCTTGTTTTCTATTTTACTAATGATCGCCATCAAGCGCTTTTTCGTAGATGAGGAGAAACTTAAGGTTAAAATGATGGCAAAGCAAGCCAAATCAGAAGGAGCGCCAAAGAAGAAATCTAAATTCCAAGAACGCTTAGAGGAAATGCAACGCAAATCCATTGAAATGCAAAAAAATAACAAGAAAAAGTAATATGAAGTTTTTTATCGACACAGCAAATCTCGCAGAAATACGCGAAGCCAACGACATGGGGATTTTGGATGGGGTAACCACTAATCCCTCTTTAATGGCCAAAGAAGGAATCACAGGAGCTAATAATATTTTGAATCATTATGTTCAAATCTGCAATATTGTAGATGGCCCGGTAAGCGCTGAAGTAATAGCTACAGACTTTGAAGGCATGGTACGCGAAGGGGAAGCCTTGGCTGAATTACATCCCAATATTGTCGTTAAAATCCCGATGATTACCGAAGGGATTAAAGCAATTAAATACTTTTCACAAAAAGGAATCCCAACCAATTGCACCCTGATTTTCTCAGCTGGACAAGCATTGCTCGCCGCCAAGGCAGGCGCTACCTTTATTTCTCCATTCTTAGGTCGTTTAGACGATGTCTCAACCGACGGATTAAGCTTAATTCAACAAATTCGAACGATTTACGATAATTACGATTTTGGCACCGAAATCTTAGCTGCCTCCATTCGTCACCCTATGCACATCATTCATTGCGCGAGCATTGGTGCAGATGTTATGACAGGGCCCTTAAGTGCGATCAAAGCGCTGGCAAAACATCCCTTGACCGACATTGGCTTACAGCAGTTTTTGGCTGACCACGCCAAAGGAAATAAATAATGCTTTCCAAGGAAGAACGCCGGGAATATAATCAGCTTTTTTGGGATGGGTTCAAAAAAGAAATGCGCAGACACAACACCCAACATCGAAGAGCGATCAATTGGCTGAAATACCCCACGGATATAAAGCATACGTACTTAAGGCTGCATTGCGACAATACTGGAGCTTATCTTAATTTTGATGTGCAGTTCAAAGACGAAGGCATTCGTGATATTTTCTGGGAACAATTAACCGAGCTTAAGCAAGTGATGGAAAACGCTACAGGAGATCAAGGACGTTGGTTGAGAAATCAAACCGCAACCGAAGGCTTCGTGTTCGATCGCATTCAATGGGTAAACCATGACGTCAACTATTACACGCAAGAAGATTGGCCAGTAATTTATCAATTCCTAAAGGAACGGCTCCTTGCATTTGATTGCTTTTATCAAGAATTTAAAGACGTGCTGATTCTTTTGTTAGATTAAACTTACCTTTGCCACATGCGTACGAGTCTTTTTTTATTCCTTTTTTTAAGTGTTGTTGCTTTCGGACAAGGCACGGTAATTTTTAATGCAGACTTC
The DNA here is from genome assembly GCA_002293045.1 of Flavobacteriales bacterium UBA958. Lineage (GTDB taxonomy): Bacteria > Bacteroidota > Bacteroidia > Flavobacteriales_D > Crocinitomicaceae > UBA952. The sequence continues at coordinate 46,301 of DBCM01000103.1, forward strand.
CAACTCGGAATCCCTGTGAATTTCACCTTGCTTAACCTCGACCAAAACGCACCTAATGCACAAGTTTCAGAATTTAATGCGGCCTGGATATCAACGATAGATCCCGAAAATGCCTTAGATACCGTAGCAGCAGCTACCTCATTTTTTGAAAATGCAGACACAGCGAATCGGTGGTTAATAACCCCGGGGATTCAACTCGGTTCCTTTGGGAATTACCTGAAATGGAATGCGAAATCCCAAGATGCCTCCTATCCTGATACGTATTTAGTGTTACTTTCAACAACCGATAATCAAGCCAGTAGTTTTACCGATACAATCGCGTTTGTGACGGGCGAGAATTTCGAGTGGACTTCACGGGAGGTAAATTTAACGGGTCAAGGTTATGACAATTCGATGATTTATCTGGCCTTTGTGCTTCGAACTGTTGATGGGTTCAAATTGTATATTGATGACATTGAAGTGCGCTCCATGGACAACACGAGCATCGAAGAGCCCGGGGTGCCATTTCTTACTTTTTATCCTAACCCGGCTTCAAGTGTAATTCATTTGAGCCAAGCGGGAAGTGTCCGCATATGGAGTACAACAGGAGCGTTAATGTACGTTGGGACCGAATCAGAGATTTCAGTTGAATCTTTTGCTCCAGGAATTTATATCCTCACATCAGAAGGATACTCCCCTACTCGCTTTATTAAGTACTGATTACCAACAGATTTTATGTAAATCACTTAAACGCACCTTGCGTTCTTCGGATTGGATGCGATGCTGTTCTATGGCTAAGGCGTCTGTGGTTTGAGTAAAACGATGTTGTTCCATTTGTCGAATTTGAGCTACCTCTGTTAGTACCCGCTGTAGGCCTTCCGAGAATAACGCCGATTTTAACTTATCAAACACTAAATCGATCGCAAATTCTGTTGGATGCACCCCGTCTTTTTCAAAAAATCGATAATCTCTAAATTCATCAATTAACAACTCATACGATGGGAAATATGCTGCGCTCATGGTTGAACTCACTACTTGGTGACAAGCCTCTATCAAAATGGCCTTACTTCTACTGTTCTCAACCAATCCCTCCCGAATATGCCGAACCGGGCTTACCGTAAATACCACATTCAAAAACGGATTATGCTGATTTAATCGCGAAAGCAAGGCATGAAGCGCATCTGTTATTTCAGTAATACTCAACAAGCGCTTTCGAAATTCGGCAGCAGGAATTTTATGACAATTCGCAACCAATAATCCGGTATCCTTTAATTCATAAACCCAGGCCGTGCCTAGGGTTATAAATAAGGTGTCCATGCGCTGTAATGCATGGTGGGCATTTACCCGCACTTCATCCACGAACTGCTTTAATTCGGTCGGATTTTGATGCACTAGTTTATGCGAAGTTTCCCAATAGAAACAGGAATTCTCAGCAGCACGCAAGGTAAAGTCTAATGTTAAATCTATGCATCCAAGTAATTGATTAGCAATAGATATTGGATTATATGTGGTACCGAAAGGACTCATCCAAGCAGCCAATCCATAATGACGAAAACGTTGCTGCATATGATCGGAAAAACAGCTTCCAATAAAACCAAACTCGGGTTCGAATGAATCTATTTGGCGTAATTCATCAATACGTACCTGAGTGAAGAATTGATCATACTTCATGGGTGTTCATTAAATTTCTGGCATTGAGTAACGCGGCATCATTAATCACTTCACCGCTCATTAATCGCGCAATTTCAGTTACTCGCTCCTCACCGAGTAATTCAACCACAGAAGTCTCTATTCGTTCGTTTTTTTCTGTTTTTCTAACGACGAGGTGATGTTGCGCCTGCGCTGCTACCTGAGGCAAATGCGTAATGGCAAAAAGCTGTCGCCCCTGCCCCATTTCCTTCAAGAGCTTTCCGATTTTCTCGGCCACATCGCCAGAAACCCCAGTATCGATTTCATCAAATAAAATACTCGGCATTTCCAACCTTGCTGAAATCAGTTGCTGCAGTAGCAACATTACGCGTGATAATTCGCCCCCACTCGCTGCTTTTTGAATGGGCACAGGTAGCATACCTTTATTTGCAGAAAACAACATCTCTAAATCAATCATGCCTCGGGCATTAAGCGTAGTCGTCTCCATCAGGCGAAACATCAATTGCGAACCGCTTAATTTCAAAGAATTTAACCCCGACTGAATGCGTTCCTCAATGCTCGGTAAAGCCTGTTTGCGAAGCTCATTTAAGGCCTTTGCGCTCTTTCGAAGTGATAATTCTAGTTGCACAAGCTCCTGCTGCTCCTTATTTATCAATGCTTTCAAATCTTCCAATTCACTCACCCTTCCCTCCAACTTATGTTGTAAATCTAAAAGTGCTTCTTGTGACGTCAAGCGATGCTTATTCAGTATGCGATTAAATTCATCTACTTGCGTGAGAATTTCCTCCTCATCAACTTCGGCGGATTCTAATTGTTGTAGTGCCTTCGCTGAAAGATAACTCAACTCGGAAAAACGCGCGGATATTTCTTCAACGATCGTTTTAATCTCTTGAAGGGAATGAATGTTGGACTCGTGACGTTCCAGCGCCTTGGCCACCCGGGTTAAGTCTTGAAGCAACGAACTTTCACTAATTGCGGTCAAGGAACCGAGGTCTGAAATTAAGGATTGGTTCTCTTCTTTAAGTTCTAATTGCCGAGTTAAGGCTTCATAATCTGTGGAATCGAGATTTAGCGCATGAATTTCTGTGAGCATGAATTGTTCGTAATCCATTTTTGATTCGAGCACGCTCAATTCTTCTACTTTGACCGAGAGTGCGTGATTACGCTTTATATATTCTTGATAACCACTTAAATACAGATTGAATTCGGATTGCGTACCACAAAGTGCATCTACAATATAGAGTTGATACTCTTGGTTTTTAAGTTCCAAGGTATTGTATTGCGAGTGAATGATAAACAGCCGCTCCCCCAAGGATTTCATGTCTTGTAAGGTAACCGGTGTGTCGTTAATAAATGCGCGCGATTTCCCGTCTTTGTGGATTTCTCGCCGCAAGATGACTTCGTTCCAGGGTTCAAGCGATCGCTCATTAAGCCAGAGAATGATTTCAGGACTTACATTAAAATGCGCTTCCACAATACTTCGGGAATCACTTGGACCAATCACGCCAAAATCTGCTCGTTCACCTTTGATTAATCCAAGAGCATTTAATAAAATAGATTTCCCTGATCCAGTTTCTCCGGTTATTGCGGTATAACTTGAATTGAAGTCTAGGGTAAGTTCATTAATCAGTACAAAATTCCGGATGATTAAACGCGTAAGCATTACTCTAGTATTTCTTGGTATATCGAAGAATTAGATGGATCAATTCGCTTGAGCAGGGTGACAAAATCCGTTTTTTCTTTCAATTCGGAATCGGAAAGTATTTTCTTTAACTCGTCTCGTTTACACAGCAGGTAATTCACTACGTTTGGTGAATTGGGGCGCACTTGAACCACGGGAGTAAGTTTGGATAGTGCGTCATACAGTGCTTTTTTACCTTTAACCTTGTCCTCATACATTTGATCCATTCCATTTCTGTGATAGGAAAAATTGCATTCACGTAGTGGCTCAAAAGCTGCCTGCAGGATATTATCGACCAACCAAAAACGGTTTCGTTTTCCTTGCTCACTGGATTTCCAACCGGGAGCCCCTGAATTCTGAGCATTAGAAACAATTTGTTGACATTCATTGAAGTACTTAGTTCCTCCCTTGGATGAAAACGAATCGTAGTCCATTCCCAAAATAAAATACGCATAAAAAGCCATGATGGAAGAAAGATTATCTCGGTATTGATTGGGCGTATAATTGATTAAGGTATTTCGTGCATATGAAAAACCCAAATCCTCATCTCGGAAATTAAGCAATAAGGTGTTGTAATTGGAATTAAACACAGGACGAGAAGCTTGTATTTGAATAGCACCCGTATAGGATCCAGGGGAAGGTATTTTATTGATTTGAAGTTGAATGTTACAATTAATGCGCTCTTCAGTTTTAAATTGATCCTTGGTCCATTGGGTGTTATTCATTAATTCTGTCAAGACCAATTCCAACTCCTTGAAAATTTCTAATTCTGTACTATTTACCTCTAAACTCGCTTCTTTAATAATGGAAACCTTACAATTAAGCTCTTGAGCAAAAAACTGAGTAAAGGTAAATGCCAGTAAACAGGTTATCAATTGCTTCATAAACGAATTCTTGTTATATAATCTACAATGCCTTGCGCAATCCTTGCTTTCGATGCAGTTGCTAATTCAAGGGATAGTCCGTTAACGTCGAAGATACGAACTTTATTGGTATCCGAATTAAAGCAATTTTCATTTTCTTCAATCACGTTCAACACGATAGCATCCGCATGTTTTCGAGCTAATTTATCCTTGGCATTCTCCACAGCGTTGTTGGTTTCCAACGCAAATCCGATGGTTCGTTGAGTTGAGGCTTTATGTTCGCCCGCCCAAGCTAATATATCGGGATTTTTAATCAGTTCAATGCTCAGCGCATCCTCGGTTTTTTTTATCTTTTCTTCAGCTTTGTGTATGGGTCGATAATCCGCGACTGCAGCGGAAAAAACACCCAGATCCATGCCTTCCCAATGCATCTGTACAGCTTCAAACATTTCCATGGCTGAAGTCACATGAAGCGTTTGTATGCCCTTGTGTTCGGTGCGAAGCGCTGTGGGCCCGGTAATCAGTATAACTAAAGCCCCTCGATTGGCAAAGTTCTCAGCCAAAGCAAAGCCCATTTTTCCAGAGGCGTGATTTCCGATAAAGCGCACAGGATCGATGGCCTCATAGGTTGGGCCAGCTGTTACTAAAACCCGCGTATTTATATAATCTTGGCGTGGTGAAATGTATTTAACTACCTCTTCAAAGATAATTTCCGGTTCTGGTAGTCGTCCTTCCCCACTAAGCCCGCTTGCCAATTCTCCATGGTCTGGGGGGATTACATGGACGCCATCTGCAGTGAGTAATGCAAGGTTGCGTTTCACTGTTGGGTGTTGATACATTTCTAGATCCATTGCAGGGGAGACAATCGTTTTATTTCGCATGGATAAATACACGGCAAGCAAAAGATTGTCACAGCTCCCGGAAGCCATTTTTGAAAGGGTGTTTGCAGTACATGGGGCGATTAAAAAAACATCAGCCCATTCCCCATATTCTACATGATTATTCCATTCGCCCGTGTCTTTATTCCAAAAGTCTAAACCGACGGGGTGCTTTGATAGGGTTGAAATCACCAAGGGACTCACAAAATCCTTGGCATCTGGAGTCATGATGCAACGAACTTCTGCACCAGTTTTAATAAACAAACGGATTAACAAAGGAATTTTATAGGCAGCAATGCCCGCAGTAATTCCTATTAAGATACGCATTTTATTCCGCGTCTTCCTCTGGGTTTCTCAGATACATTTTATCTTCGAGTAATTCCTGCATTGCGATTGCCGTAGATTTTGGCATTTTCTCATAATGCTTTGAAATTTCAATTTGCTCACGGTTTTCGAAAACCTCTTCTAAACTGTCAGACGATGTGGCAAACTCTTGAAGTTTTTGCGTTAACTCTTCTTTAATTTGAGTGCTGATTTGGTTCGATCGCTTGGAAACAGCAACGATAGATTGGTATAAATTCCCAGTCTTATCCTCCAAATTCACAACATCTCTTGTAATCGTTGATTTCTCTGCGTTAACGTTTTTATATTGCATGGGTATTAGTTAAAATTCATAATCTGTTTGCCAAGGCTTTAACAAGGCCTTCAACGTATTTAAATACCCCGAGTTGGGATATTCAGATGCAAAGTTACGATATCTTGTTATAGTTTCCTCAACTCGTTCCTTTTTTTTACTTTCAATGCTATTTATCGCCAAATAATACCCGTTGTAAATGGCTAAATACTGAACCTCTTCATCGTGAATCGATAAGGGATATTTACCGGTGAAAATATCTGCAAAGGACACTGCGGCTTTAAAATTCTCGGTTTTGGAATATTGGAGCACTTTATTGTAGTCTTTAAATTCAAGTTTATATGAGAGTGCATCCACGATCGAGTTACAGGAATCAACCAAGGGGGAATTCGGATATTTATCAATAAATGCTTGAACCGCATTGATGGCTGCATAGGTTTCAGTTTGATCCAAGGACCATTTCGGAGAGTTATTAACGCTGCACATGGCCGTTAGAAAAAAAGACTCTTCGCTTCGCAAGCTATACGGATACCGTTGAACAAACGAGCCGAAAAAATAACCTGCCATGTAATAGTCCTTATCTAAATAATAGCTTTTTGCCATATGAAAATAAGAGAATTCTCCCTCTGTAGATTTTGGGGCATGTTGGTAAACTTGTTCATACAATACGATGCATTTATCATAATCTCCATGCTCATGCAAATCGTTGGCTAACCCGAATTTTGCGGTGTAATCATCTCCTTTGAGCACGTCATTGTATACTGAACAACTCATGAGCACAAAAAGCAAGCAAACAACCCAAAGAACTCTCATTTTTATTTAACCCTCAAATTTTTACCAATAGTTAAGGTGCTACTGGGACTTAACCCGTTTAATTTGCACAATGCAGAAACTGTTGTACCGTATTTTGCTGCAATTCGAGTTAGGGTATCCCCAGATTTTATTTGGTAGTATTTTTTTTGACTTGCTTTAATTACGGGTTTGACCACAGGCGCAGAAACGATGGCCACTTGATCGATGGCTGTAGTACTGGTACCCGTGTTTTGCAGGGCATATTGATCTGCGGAAAGCACTTCGAATTCACCCGAAGGTTTCGCACCCGGACGAAACAATGCGCGATGTAGAAAAAGATTCTCTTTCCGTAAAAGCTGATGATCAAAATCTATAATTTCTTCTGGGTTAATTGCGGCATCATAAAAACGAACCTCCATGTGTAAATGTGGGCCGGTAGATCTTCCCGTATTTCCACCCAACGCGATAGGGTCTCCTACCTTTACCTCCTGATTTGGCGCGACCAAAAACTTACTTAAATGGGCATAGAACGTTTCAAGTCCATTATAATGCCTTAGAATTACTAAATTTCCAAACCCTCCATCGTTGTATTTTGCATAGCGCACTTTTCCTGAAAACATTGCGAAAATCGTATCCCCTACCGCCAAGGCCAAATCGATACCATTGTGATAGCGTCCACTTCGTGGTCCATACCTAGAATTCACTTTGATTTTTCGCATGGGAAAACAAAAATCCATCGCCCCATCAATCGCTGCCTCATTTAAACATAACCAAATTGTATCGGTCATGCCCGTTAAATCATTTCCCTTTCCCGTGTAAACCACATCGTTTCTCCACGCTTGTTTAAAGGGGACAGTATACGAATTTACAATGCCATCTATGCGTGGATTGAGTATGCCATTGAAACTTGGATCTGTCGCTATGCTCCATGTTTGATCTTCGTGAAGTATCAATTTACCTTTGGGGGTATCCAACGTATCAACCGAGGGTTGTGCGAGCGTCACTGCAGAAATTAGCAATGAAAAGAATAGAAATATGCGATTAATGAAATGCTGCATTCCTTACAAATATAAGGAAAATTGACTAGTTCTCCTTAATATCGGTAATGTTAAGGTTATAAAACAGCGATTCGTTCGGTCCCACTAACTTCCCGTATCCCCTTGCCCCGTAGGCTTGCCTTGCATCCAGCAACACAAAAACTTTTTGTCCTTTTTTAGCATTTTTTAAGACCTTTCTTAAGCCTGGAACCACATTTTTTTGACCCAAGGCATAACGGAGGGGAAGATTTCGTTTATAGGAATTTTGTACTTCCGCTTGATTTTTAGAGCTCACAATCGCATGGTAGTAAATTTCTTTCGATTCAGAGGCGTCAAATGAGGTCGCAACGCCTTTATCAAAGGTCCACGTTTTAATCCCATCCTGATTAAATTCAGGAGAAACCTTAGCAACCACCTTCACATAAATCCAAACCGGACTGTTACTGGGGACAATGGAGTTAAACCCTTTGGCGCCGTAGGCAAGTTCCGCTGGAACCTCTATTTTTGCAAAATCGCCTACTTTTAAATGCTTTAATGCGAGATCCCAACCTTCAAATTGCATGTTGTAACCCACCATATACGGAATAAATGGAAGCTCCAAGCGATTGTTGCCGTCAAATATTTTTCCATCAGGCAACGAAACCCTATAATTTATCAAACAGACATCTCCGTCTTTTAAGGTTGGGTTTTTCTTAAATGATTCGAAAAACCATTTAATCGTAAGCCCATCATCAAAATGGCGCGTATTTTCAATGTTTTTTTTATCGAAATCTTTTAACGCATTATCGGCTTTTGGATTTTCCTGGCGTTTCTTTACCTGTGAAACACTCTCTTTTTTAGCTTTCTTTGGCTTCAACGGCTTCTTTGTCTCCGAGCTACACGCCCCCAAAACTAAGGCTAACCCTATGATTATCAATTTATTCATCGTACCTCAATTAATGTGACATCCAACACCAAAATAGCTAAAGGGGGGATATTTGCTAAGTCGCCAACTAAGCCATGTGCTAAATGATTAGGCAAGATTAACCTGGCCCGTTCACCGGTCCTCATTAGTTTTAACGCTTCATTCAACCCGGATTCTTTATCGTTTCGATCAATGGGGATTTCATCATACACATCGGATTCTGTTGCATAACATGATGTACCGTCCAATAGCCCCACGTTAAGAATTAATGACGCAGTTTGCCCCGCACGACCTAAGGCTCCTTTTGGGTTGGACTGAACGATGGCGTATCTCAATCCCGATTCCGTGGTTTGAATTGTTTTTTTTAGTGCAGGATGCTGTTCTAAATACAGAGAAATTGACAATTGCTCCCGTTCATTAACCTCTTTATGATACGAAACGGAATGGTCTTTCGACCAATCTTGGGTCTTTTCATCCTCCTTTTTTGCAGGTTGTGCGCATCCAACCAAAAACAGTATGGAGAAAATAAAGAAAAAACGAACTGAGCTCATTCTTGGTTAAATTGTGCTTGTATTAAACTAGTAAACTTAGAAATGGTTACTTCCATGGAATCAAAACTAATTCCACCGGCGGCATATTTGTGCCCGCCACCGTGAAAGTGTTGCTTAGCAAGTTCGTTGATAAAAATCCCATCTTTTGAACGAAAAGACATTTTAATGCCGTCTGATTTTTCTTGAATTAATACCCCTACTTTGATGCCTTCCAGCGACAAAATCACGTTTACCAAGCCTTCGGTATCACCGGCTTTATAATTAAATCGGTCAAGTTCGGCGCGCGTCAGTGCAATATATCCTGCGGGACATGGCTTGTCTTGGTTGTTTAGCAATACCAGTTTCTCGCTAATAGCAAAGCCCCGCAATTGCAATTGATCGATTCGATTGTTATCAAAAACATCCTGATGGATCTGCCAATGTGCAATTCCCGTTTGCATCAACTCAGACAGAATCTGGTGAGTTTTCGAATTCACCGAAGGAAATCTAAATGATCCTGTATCTGTCATAATGCCTAAATACAAGGCCCTAGCAACCTCTTGATTTACCGCATGGGTAAGGTGCATTTCCTGAATACATTCATAAATCAACTGACATGTTGAGGAATTGGTAACATCTGAAATCATGATGTCAGCAAAGGGTTCTGGTTCTGGGTGGTGATCTATCATCACCTTTATGCCTGAAAACTCTTCGATTAACGGATGCATTTCACCCACCCTACTCGGCGCATTAAAGTCCAAGCAAATCAAAACCGACGCTTCTTCAAAACGGGCCTTTACTGCTTCTGAATGCTCGCTGAAATACAGGCAATCTGTATGTGCCATAAATGGCAGAAGCGTATCCGAAGGAGGATCAGGCAGCACCACTTTTACGCTGCACGATAGGTTAGAAAGGAAATGAAAGAATGCAGCGGCGCTTCCTACGGCATCTCCGTCTGGAGACTTATGGGCAAGAACGATGAATCTATTCGAGGACTCTAAAAGGGATTTTAACTGAATCAGTTCATTTGTCATGCGTTAAAATTACTCCTTTTTCTGCATTTGAGCGTCCTCTTTTGCATCTTGCTCCATGATCTTCGGAGCGTCTTTCTTGTTTTGAAGATTATCCAACAGGTTTTCAATTTGAGACATAGAAAGTGACTTGGCAATGATCTTTTTATCCTTGTCTAGAATAAATACTTTCGGTGTGGAATAAATATCATAGGTAGCCTGATAATTAAGTGACTCGAGGGTAGTTGGCTTTCCTTGTTCCCCAGGATAAACCGGGACTAACGATTCTGGTTTCTCTTTGGCAATCTGGTATAACTTATCGGTAACTGCAACATTCAGAAAGTCCAATTTATTTTCGCGAATAAATTTTTTCCATGCTTCAAAATCCTTCCCAATGGCCTTACCTACCGAATAAACTTCAACGTTTCGAGCTTTTAATTTTTCGGTGTACAGCTTCGCAAGTTTCGGCGTAATGGTCTTACAATGACCGCACTCAGGGTCCCAAAAGTAAAGAATGGTGTAATCGGCTTTTAATTCGTGTAGATTTACCCATTTTGTATCGGATGTATCTTTCAAAATTAATTTTGGAGCCACTTCTCCGATGCAAATTCCCATTTTAACATCCAAATCCTTGCACAATTCTTCGTATTTGGATTCATCCACCCAGAATGAAGGATGCTTGCCTTCTGCGTTTTTTGAGCAATAATAACGGTCAAGCATGTGGTAATATACCTTATCCATACCCATTTGTTGACTCTTTCCAAAGGTTTGTGTAATCCACCCCACGCAGTATTCGAAAGTTCTTGATTTGGGATTTAAGCGATCACAAAATTTAAATGCGTGATAAATAACGGTATCCCAATGTTGAATCATCATGTTCTTACTGAAGAAATATTCCAGTTTGTTATGAAAAATTGGGTTATTTGCTAAGCGCTCGTCTAACAAATCTACGTTGTCCCAGTAGTGCGCTCTAAAATAATTAAATTGGAAGTTTGAGTCCGTAATTCTACCCTTGTCATCTTTCGGGGCATCCGGAATCTCAACATCAATAGACATTTTTACAATCTTAGAAACAAGTAAGTTTGGATTGGCAGACATTAAATTCCGCTGATAGGTTAAGACGTCTTTATTGATTAGATCAATCTTCTCTCCGAGTTCTTTGATTTCTTTATCTCCAGATTTAAAGGCCGCTCGCTCCTCTCCCATTTTCCCTGCAGCCGTTTTCTTTTCCGTAATAAAATTTACATAAGGAATAAACACTTTGTTCTCTTCGGACTTTTTTACCACTAGATTTTTAGTGTATTCTGAACCATTTGAGCCCGTTGTCTCTAACCAAATTTCTTCGTTGTTGTAAATAAATTCAAAATACTGTTGGCCAGGTAAAAGCAATCCTAAAATACCAGGTTTTTGTTTGGCCCCATTAAAAACCACCTCGCCATTCTTCATTTGAGCCGTATCAGCATAGTAGAGCCCTTTTCCGAAGTACTTAATAAGATGAACAGTTGTGTCTTTTTGGCCGGTTACTTTGATTCTAATCTTTTGTGAAAATGTTACTTGTGACGAAAGTACAAGTGCAATCGTTAAGGTTAAAAGTCGCGTAATATTCATGGGTCTATAGTTTTATATCCGTAAAAGTCGATTAAAAATGTAAAAGTCCGCAGTTCATTAACATTTTTTTAACCAAGCAAAGATAAGCAGTTCCCGCTTATTCTGAGATTTCTTGTTTAGATATGAATGCGAGGGCTTGGTTGAACACAGGAATATTCGAGTATGGATTTAAGGCATGAATGTGTTCATACTGGTTTAACCAAGTAATTTGACGTTTCGCGTAATTCCTTGTGTTTTGCTTAATTTTTTCGACAATAGGTGAGGCACTTACCCCTTGATTTCTTAAATCCCACTCCTTGTAGCCAACCGTATTCAACATCGAAGTTGCGCATGTCTTAGACAATGAATCTACTTCAAGTTCTAGGCCCATTTCAATCATTTGGTCTACCCGTTCATTGATTCGTAGATAGAGGTCATTCCTGTTCCATTGGACGTAGAACCTACATATTGGAAACAAAGCCGATTTATTTTTTTGTTGAAAATCAAGGATCGATTTCCCGGAACCTGACATCACTTCAATGGCTCGAATAACTCTACGGGGATTATGAATATCAAGCTGCTCGAAGGCTCGTTGATCGATCATCTTCAGTTCTTTCTGAAGATCATCAATTCCGTTTAACGTATAAATTCGGGACCAATAATCTTGAATTTCAGGATAAATAGGCACCTCGTCGATACCATATATAAGGGCATCTGTAAATTGGGATGATCCTCCTGTAACAACTACGGAACCTTTTGACTGATAAAGATGCGTTAGCACTGGTTTGGCTTCATTCACAAAATCCGACACATTCATGGGCTCTTTTACCGATCTATTATTGATAAAATGATGCGCTACCAGGGAAAGTTCTTCTGCACTCGGTTTGGCAGTCCCAATGTTCATCTCTTTATAGAACTGACGTGAATCTGTGGAGATAATCTCAGTATTAAAGAATTGCGCCAACTGAATGGCCAGCGTTGTTTTTCCTGATGCGGTAGGACCTTGTATGAGATAGATCATAGGAATTATCGAACGCTCCAACTGAGGTAAATCTGATACACTAAATTGGCATATCGATGCGCATGTCCATGATAGGCACCAAATCGGACCACTTCATCGGTATGGTATTTTGCCATCGAAAGGTTGTTCACCATGAGCTGAACGTTGCCATCCCATACTAAGGGATTGAGTCCATATTTCTCAGCGAGACGTTGAGCATCGTCGATATGCGCTTTCCCTGCGTTGTATGAGGCCAAGGTAAATTTGATACGTTGCTCCTTGCTTGGAATTTGGCTCCAAGATGCATACGCGTTGTAAAGTAATTTCATTCCAGCATTGATTTGTTGCTGAGGTGTTGAATGAATGGTTACGCCATATTTACGACCAATGGAAGGCATAAATTGCATCATACCAAAAGCTCCGCCCCCTCCTACCGCAGTAGGATTAAATCTAGACTCTTTAAACGATACAGCCGCCAATAATTTCCAATCCCAATTGTATTTTTCTGCGGCGGCCTTAAACAAATTATCGTAAGGGGACAGGGCACCGTTTCGAAATCTTAGAATTAAGTACCTTTTCATATTAATCGGCAAACTCACTCCGAAGTAATAATTTTTTAGAAATGCAATGTCAGCGCGAAATTCTACATTCCTGATGTATGCATTTAACTGATTTAAAAATAAACTATCCGAGGCTAACATTCGAAACTTAGATTGAACCAAAAGGTGAGTTTCTTTAATCCCAGACAAGGAGGATTCCATGCGCTTCCATGGTGTTCTTGGCATGGTTTGCAATTCCGGATAGCTGCCAAACATGACATCGGCCAATGCCTTTGAGTTCGCTTTAAGCGTTCTAGAAACAATGGGATATGAGGTGAGTCGATTATCAACAATAACTAAGGAATCATGCATGGATGGGTCTAGGAACAAATTCCCTTCCCCGGCTAAAAATTTTTGATAGACCGCTGATTGATTCTCACAAATAACTAATCGATATGGAACTCCCGACTCCTCTGAAAACCTATTCAAAAAGTCAATGGCGAATCCGGTGGTATCTTTGTTTGTAATGCGAAGAAAACATGAATCCTCTGAGGCCAAAAACAACACGGTGTCTATTTTAGCAATCGACCGGTCTTGTTTTTGAACCGCTGATTTAGATGCTTGCTGGCAACTTAGGGTGGAAGCTAACAGCAAAATGAACGAATATAAAATGTTGTTCATGGCTAACAAATATCGAATAATCCCTTGATTTAAAAAAATTTAGTCGGTTAATCTTTGAGATTCAAAAAAAATATGTAAAATTTAACCCATACAATTTTATACAGATGAGTGATCAAAATGAAATTTATTCGAAAGTGGTTAGAGCAGGAAAACGCACCTACTTTTTTGACATCAAGGCCACCAAGGGAAATGATTTGTACATTACGCTAACGGAAAGTAAAAAATCATTTGGTGAAGACGGATCCGACAATTATCAGAAACATAAAATCTTTTTATATAAAGAGGATTTTGAAAAATTCAAGGAAGGGCTGGATGATGTTTTAGCAAAAATTGAAGAGTTAAAAAATTAATTTAACTTGTCAAATTAAATATTATTTCTATCTTTGCACTCCAATTATGGGAGTTTAGCTCAGTTGGTTTAGAGCAT
>DBCM01000103.1:60587-60731 GCA_002293045.1 Flavobacteriales bacterium UBA958
GCTTTTTTCGTTTAGGGACGATTTGAGTTTACTTAAAGAAGGACTAAAACAAAAAAGTATACCTGAGCGCAGTGAAGGCGTGTTTTTATCCATTGCACGTCGGGTTAATGGGATATGTATTCCCTCAACTCCCACTCTGATGAA
>DBCM01000103.1:60766-70518 GCA_002293045.1 Flavobacteriales bacterium UBA958
GCTTTTTTCGTTTAGGGACGATTTAAGTTTACTTAAAGAAGGACTAAAATGAAAAAAGTATACCTGAGCGCATTGAAGGAGTGCTTTTCTCCATTACACGTCGGGCTAATAGTTTTTTCAATCCCTAACTTTCTCTGGTAAATTAGCCTAATGTGCGATGTTAAATCGCTCCACAGATTTTATATTTTCTTTATTAATTAACAATTATCTAAATTTTTGTTAATAACTCTTTAGGAGGTTTTTTGCTTTAACAAAAGGTATCGAATACATTTACCTCACCTATAAACCTACTTTATGAAAAATTTATACAAGAACCTCGGAGTTTTTTCGGCTATTTTGGTGGCTGCAGTGCAACAACTTTCTATGAGTTTTGCACAATGTGTCGCCCCTACCCCCACAGTAAATAATGCATCCATTACCTGTGGCCAGACGGCCCTGCTAACCGCTAGTGGAGGAACTAACTATACCTGGTATTCCAATGCATTAGGGACCAACCAAGTTGGAACGGGAGCAACATTTACCACTCCGGCCTTAAGCACCACAACGACATATTATTTACAAAATATGACAGGCTCTGCTGTGAATGTTTTTAATATTACGTCCCTATCAACCGTAAGTGCTACATTTTATGAGCACAATACCTACACTGGTGATGATCGTGGAGGAATTGCCCTTACACAGCAGTATTTGTATGTTACCGGTGATCAGAATACCGCAAGATACGACATGCCAAACCTTACCAATCCAGTTTCCTACATCAGAAGAGATGGGATTGTAAGTAACATGGCGGGTTCAGGATCTTTATACACCCTTTGGAATACGGTTTCTAATACAGATCCTGTGGGTACCTGTACGAGTTTTTCATTAAATTCATTAAGGGAATTAAATTCGGATTGCTCATTGGGCAACACAATCATTACACTTTCTCAGGCGATTTCAATGGGTTCTTGCAACGACATGGCTATTTTTAATGGAGTTGGGTTTATTGTTGTGTACACAGGTAGTGGTGGGAGTCCCGCCAATACATTTTACAGAATTGACCTCCCGTCAGGAAATGTAACTCAACTAGGAACATACACACTCACAGCAACATTTACAGAAAATTGGGCACGTTGGGGAGTTGCTGAATATGATGGTATCAATTATTCAGTGGTCTATGTTCAGAATAATCAAACCATCAGTAGAATGGCCATGAATACAGGAACAGTAACTGCGGTTCAGTCGTTCTCAAGTTTAAGTGATATGGCAAATATCACCTATTCTCCGTGGGATAGCCGTTGGTATTATCACCACGAAGGAGCAAGTCAATGGGGTGGTTCTGATGAGAGCGTCGGGTATTTAAGTGGTACCCACAATAGTGTTGCCGCGAATGCGTGCTACTCACCGCTTGTTCCAGTTACAGTAACTGTTAATACAAACATAACTTCACCTACCTCGTCCCCGGCAGTCATCAATTGTGGTCAAACCGCAACATTAACTGCTACCGGAGGAAGTGGTGCCACCTATACATGGTTTTCAAATGCAGCGGGTTCAAGTGTTGTGGGTAATGGTGCAAATTTCACTACCCCGTCATTGGGTGCGACGACTACCTATTATGTAGCATCAACCAATGGAATGGCGCAAGGGAATGCATACACCTTCACCAATGCAAATGCAACAGGTCGTTTTGGACCCACACAAGCGCAGGTAACATCTGCATACAACAATACGAATTTAGCGAATCAGGTTACCATTAACACCCAAGGCATCCAAGAATGGATAGTGCCGTCAAGTGGAACATACCAAATCAGAGCCAACGGTGCTCAAGGCGGCGGAAACGGTGGAAATGGTGCTCGCGCCCAAGGAGAATTTAACCTAACAGCAGGTCAAAAGCTTTTTCTAGTAGTAGGTCAACAAGGAAATGGTCCAGCAGACCTTAATGCCTGTGGTGGTGGCGGAGGTACATTTATAACTACGGGTAACGCAACATATACAACATCTACCCCACTTGTAATTGCTGGTGGTGGTGGCGGACAAAGTCCACAAGTTGGTAACCCAGGATTAACTACGAATAACGGTGGTCAAGGAGAGAATTGTCAACCGGGGGGTACCGGCGGAAATGGTGGTGCAGACGCCTCTGGTTGTGGAAATGGTGCCGGTGGCGCTGGAGGCTTTTTATCCGATGGAGCTTCCGGAGGCTCATGGGGGTCTCAACGCGGTTTTGGTTTTATTTCTGGAGCTGCGGTAGGTGGTAGTTCAAGTTCAGGTTCTCGTGAAGGCGGATTTGGCGGAGGTGCAGGTACACACTCAAACAATACAGGTGGTGGCGCCGGTGGAGGATATTCTGGAGGTTCGGCTCCTTATCATGGTTCTAATTTTGAAGGCGGTGGCGGCGGATCCTATAATACAGGAACAAATCAAATTAACTTACAAGGAGTAAATGCAGGTCATGGTTCAATCATCATTACCCCGATGATGCCGTCTTGTTCAAGTGCTCTAGTGCCTGTTACAGTTACTGTAAATGCCACTCCACTACCCACGGTTAACGCAGCAACAATAACTTGTGGACAAACTGCAAATTTAACAGCCAATGGAAATGGAACGATTTATTGGTATAGTGATTCTTTGGGTACCACGCAAGTTGGAACCGGTGCTACTTTTACAACGCCTCAACTAGCAACAACCACGACCTATTATGCCAGTTTGGCTACAGGTGTTTGTGCAGCACAAAATGTTCCCGTAACAGTAACCGTAAATTTACCGGCAGCCCCAACGGCCAATGGCGCCACAGTAACATGTGGTCAAACTGCGTTACTTACCGCTACAGGTGGAGGATTAAACAATTATATATGGTATTCTAACGCGGCCGGTTCGAATCAAATTGGGACTGGAGCAACTTACACTACGCCATCCATGAGTTTGAGCACGACATATTATGTTGCAGCTGGAATTGTGTCTAATGCACAACCTGTAACGTTCGCTTACACGGGAAGCGTACAATCTTATACCGTTCCAGCTGGGGTAACATCTCTTACTGTTGATGCCTCAGGTGCTGGTGGTGGAATTTATCCGGGAGGAGTTGGTCAGGCCGGTGCAGGAGGAAGAATGTTAGCAACAATTCCAGTTACTCCAGGTCAAGTGTTAAACATTGTAGTTGGTGGAGCTGGCGGTAATAGTCAATATAATCGAAGCGGTAGCGGCGGTGGCGGCTTTTCAGGCGTCCTGGATGTAGCCAATAACCACTTAGTTTCTGCCGGTGGCGGTGGCGGTGCAGCCGGGAATGAAAGTTGTCCACAAGTAGGGAATGGTGGCGCTGGTGGTGCATCCGCAGGAACATCTGGTTCATGTGGACTCGGTGGCGCAGCGGGAACCAATGCAGCAGCTCCTGCCGGAGGAATTGGTGGAACGGGCAGTATCCCAGGTACTGCTGGGACAGCTGCTGGCGGTGGAATTGGAGGTGCTACTCAGAACGACTTTGGAACCGGTGGTGGCGGTGGCGGTTACGGTGTACTCGCAGCGGCGTCACAATATGGATCGTGCGGTGGTAATTCGGGTGCAGGTGGATTCGGCGGCGGTGGATCAGGAGGTACTGGTGGTTGTGGTGGAACACAAGAAAGATTGTCTGGCGGCGGCGGCGGCGGCGGCGGATACACCGGTGGTGGTGGTGGTACTTCTACCCCTGGTTGTGTGAGCTGTGGCGGCGGCGGCGGCGGCGGTGGAAGTAACTATGCCATGGCAACCGCATCCAACATTACAAGCACAGTTGGTGGAGGTGCAGCCTCTCAAGCAAATGGTACAGTGATTATTACTCCAGTTAACGCGAGTTGTCAATCAGCACTTGTTCCTGTTCTAGTCACAGTGAACAGCAACATTACGCAACCTACAGCGCAGGGTACTTCTATTGCATGTGGTCAAACTGCCACATTAACTGCTACTGGCGGTTCAGGAACTGGATATACTTGGTACATTGATTCCACGGGCTCTACAGCACTTGGTACAGGAGCTAACTATACCACACCTTCATTGGGAATAACTACAACTTATTATGTAGCATCTACTACGGGTGCTGCCCCAGGCTCAGTCTACACGTTTACCAACGGTGGTTCAACAGGCCCGAACGGTCCTACTCAAGCACAGGTTAATGCCGCGTATGCAGGAACCAACTTAGCGAATAATGTAACCATTAATACCCAAGGTATACAAGAATGGGTTGCTCCACAAGCAGGAACATACCAGATTCAAGTGAATGGTGCACAAGGCGGCGGGAATGGTGGACTTGGGGCACGAATGCAAGGTGAATTTAACTTAACAGCTGGTCAAAAATTATTTATTGCAATCGGTCAGCAAGGAAATGGACCTGTAGGTGTAGGAGCTTGCGGCGGCGGCGGTGGTTCATATGTTACAACCGGCAATGCTACATATACTACATCCACCCCACTCATTATAGCTGGCGGGGGTGGTGGACAAAGTCCTGAGGTTGGTTACCCAGGATTGATAACAACTAACGGTGGTCAAGGCGAAGGATGTCAACCTGGTGGAACCGGAGGAAACGGAGGTGCTGATGCGTCAGGTTGTGGAAGTGGTGCAGGTGGAGCTGGTGGTTTCTTAACCGATG
Organism: Flavobacteriales bacterium UBA958; assembly: GCA_002293045.1. Classification (GTDB taxonomy): domain Bacteria; phylum Bacteroidota; class Bacteroidia; order Flavobacteriales_D; family Crocinitomicaceae; genus UBA952. The sequence goes on from DBCM01000103.1 coordinate 65,361, forward strand.
GAGCCTCAGCTGGATCATGGGGATATCAAAGAGGCTTTGGATTTTTATCTGGAGCTGCAGTTGGTGGGCAGTCGGGATCTGGCGCACGAGAAGGAGGATTTGGTGGCGGCGCAGGAACGCACGAAAATAATACTGGTGGTGGTGCCGGCGGAGGATATTCTGGTGGTTCTGCAGCAAACCATGGAGCAAATTATGAAGGCGGAGGCGGTGGCTCTATCAACAATGGAACGAACCAAGTAAATACGCAAGGAATCAATGTTGGGCACGGATCAGTGGTAATAACCCCTATGAATCCCTCTTGTGCTTCTAACCTAGTTCCTGTAACTGTTACAGTGAATCCAATTGTTCTTCCAACTGCAACAGGAGCTACGATTGGATGCGGTCAAACCGCCACGTTAACTGCAGTAGGTAATGGAACCATTTATTGGTACTCTAACGCGGCAGGAACTACTCAAATAGCAACGGGTAATTCGTTTACGACTCCTGCCCTATCTGCTACTACTACATATTATATAAGCACTGCCACTGGAGTTTGTGCGGCACAAAATACACCAGTAACAGTAACTGTGAATGGTTTAGCCGCTCCAACAGTCTCAGGCAATTTAAATTTCTGTGGCAACAACAATGCTACAACAACTCTTACCGCTTCAGGGAGCCCAAGTGGATATTCTTGGTGGTCAAACGCAAACGGAACGGGCTACTTAGGAAACAATGCTTCCTTTACAACGCCGGCCTTAAATACGACCACAACTTATTATGTGCAGTCGTCAACACCTCAGGGAGGTTCTCAAACCTTCAACTATACAGGTGCAATTCAAACATTCACAGCACCGGTATCCGGAGTGTATACCCTGGAGACTTGGGGAGCTAGAGGTGGCGAAGGTGGAAACTGTTATGGTCAAGCCGGTAAAGGAGGATATTCCAAAGGTGATGTCGTATTAACGGCCGGACAGACCTTGTATGTCGGAGTTGGACAACAAGGGTATCAATCATCGAGCTTAACTGCTTTCAATGGTGGAGGTGCGGGAAATCCTGCACCGGGTGATAATGGCTATACTGGTGGAGGAGCAACACACATTGCAAGTGCATCAGGAAACCTAGCTTCATTGTCAGGGAATCAAGGTGCCGTTTACCTCGTCGCTGGCGGTGGTGGTGGCGCTGCCGGAGGAACCTGTGTTTGTCAATATCAAGGAAATGGAGGAGCCGGTGGTGGACTTGTAGGTGCGGCAGGAACATGCAGTGCTAATGACTGTAACTACCGACCTGCGGGTACTGGAGGTACTCAAGCTGCGGCCGGAACAGGGCTAGCACAATCAATTTCGGCGGCATTTGGTTTAGGGGCATCTTCTACAACAAATCAAGACGATTGTATTCAAGGCGGCGGCGGCGGAGGCGGCTGGTACGGTGGTGGTGCAGGAAGTACTGCTGGCGGCGGCGGTGGCGGTGGCTCAGGGTACCTCAACCCTACCCTCACGGCAACTCAAATCCTTGATGGTAACTCCATAATGCCAGACACCTTAGGAAACAACATGACGGGTAATAGCGGGAATGGTATTGCTAAAATTTCATGGCAAGGAACTGGTTGTACTTCTGCTGTGGTACCTGTAGTAGTAACTGTTGGCCAATCACCTACCGTTTCAGGAGGAAGTAACCAGTCTGTTTGTGCGGGTGACAATGTTACATTAAGTGGATCTGGTGCTTCGACTTACACATGGAACAATAACATACAAGACGGTGTTGCATTCACTCCAATTACTACTCAGACCTATTCAGTGATTGGAACTGCAGCAAATGGTTGTAGTGATACCGCTACAGTTACCGTTACCGTTAATGCCGCTCCGGATGTCAATGCAGGACAAGATCAAAGTGTTTGTGAAGGAGGCTCAGTGACCTTAAGCGGTTCAGGTGCAACCACGCTTACATGGAATAACAATGTTCAAAATGGCGTTGCATTTACTCCAACAATGACTCAAACCTATACCTTAACAGGAACCAATGCGGTAGGATGCTCTGCAAACGATCAGGTTACGGTTACTGTTAACCAAGCACCAACGGTTTCACTCGGTCCTGATACCTTGGTATGCGAGAATAATTTCCCATATCAAATAACAGCTACCGGTACACCAGGATCAACATATTCTTGGGATAATGGAGCGACAGGAAATCCAATTTCTGTGGCCTCTGCGGGTTCGTATACGGTAACGATAACAGATAATAACGGATGTACTTCAACCGATGTGATCATCATTGAATCCGATCCTTGTGCCGGAATTATTGAGCAAGGAATGAGCATTGTACTTTATCCGAATCCGTTCAATGAAAACGTTCAAATCACTTCCACGGAATCAATCGATGCACAACTTGAGGTGTATGGTTCTGATGGACGTATCGTTTATTCTTCGCGAATGAACGGTCAACACGCAACCCTTAGCCTAGCTAACTTGGCGCGTGGAAACTACATGGTGAAAATCGTACATAACGGTACAACCCATGTAACGAAACTTGTTAAGCAGTAAACCTTACCTATTACTGCAACAAAAAAGGGGCTTCGGCCCCTTTTTTGTGCTTAATACTTTTTTAACGCAGTGTTATTCCTAAGGTTCACTAATAACAATAAACCGATAATATTTAACTAATAGAAAGCTAAGAAAGTAAAAGGAACTTTGCTCTCTAAAATGTTTAATATGAAAAAGTTAGTTGTTATTTTTACGTTCATCACTGCAGCGTTCTCAAATGAATTCTTAGGTCAGAACACATTAGCGGGGTGGAATTATAACACCATCTTGGGTGCCCCTGCTGCCCCATTAGCAGACGTTGGAACTGGAACCTCCAATGTGGTTGGATCCATGGTAGTCGCTTCAGCAGCCACAGGAATGGACCCCATCATAAACAATGGTTGTGGGAGTCAGAATGGAACGAATCCGGGAGCATGGTCATTTTCAGCTACGCCTGGAGCCTTAAATGAAAGTTCTGGTGTTCAGTATATGGCCTCTACTCTAGGAAGTTCAAACATAACATTTACGTGGGATCAACGATGTTCAAATACCGCGACGAATACGATGCGCGTAAAATATACCACTGATGGATCAACATGGAACGATTTTATCATGACACCATCGAATACAACGTATTGTAATGGGACAATAAATGCAAATGGGTGCTTTGAAAACAGTGCTGCAGGAGATCAATACCGAAGAGTTTCATTGGATTTTTCTGCGATCTCAGCGGTTAATAATAACCCTAATTTTGGAGTTCAAATACTTGCTTCTCACTATCAAGCAACGGGTCAGTTTCGACAAACAAGTAATGCTTTAAACGTTGCAACAGGTGGTACATGGAGGTTTGATAATGTCAAAATTGAAGGACGAGCCAATGTTTCGATAGCATCCGCGAGCAATTTCGCTCAATACAATGAAAATATTGGAGTAATTAATGTACCAATCACAGTTTCAAATGCAAACAACAGCACCATTGATCTTACCTTTTCGCTATCCACATATTCCGATGCAAGTCCAAACCTTGACTACACTTGGACCAATACGTTAACAATTCCAGCCAATACGAATGGGGTGACTAATTTATCAATAACCATCATTGATGACGCACTCGCTGAAAATGCCGAACGAATCATTGTTAAAATCTCAAGTGGTTTGAATGCACTAATATCGTCAACGAATAATTACCAGATTATCTTCATTAAAGACAATGATTATCAAGCACCAACACCTACCAATGAGCTTAATTTAAACCTACTCACCTCTTTTTCTAATGGGGCAGCTGGGTCAAATTCAGCGGAAATTGTAAGTTTTGATCCTGATGTTGATCGTCTGTACATTGCGAACAGTGCAGCCGCGAAATTAGACATCGTTAATTTTAGCAACCCAGCTTCCCCTGTTATAATCAACTCCGTTTCATTGACAGCCTATGGAAATATCAATTCAGTTGTGGCTCACGACAGCATAGTGGCCTTGGCAATAGAGGCAGTTCCTGCACAAAATAACGGTTCGGTGGTTTTCTTGGATTACAACGGAAATTTTATTAATCAAGTAACCGTTGGCGCAATGCCGGATATGATAATCTTTAATAAGAACTTCACCAAGATACTAACTGCGAATGAAGGTGAACCGGATGCTACAAACACGATAGATCCAGAAGGCTCTGTTTCGGTTATTGATTTGACCCCGGGCTATGCGAACCTTACAAATGCGAATGTTACAAACATCGGATTTACAGCATACAACGGACAGTCTGCGGCCTTGATTGCACAGGGAATTCGTATATTTTCCACCAGTGCAAGTGTGGCTCAGGATTTAGAACCAGAATATATTGCAATCTCTGATGATAACACCAAGGCTTATGTCACCTTGCAAGAGAATAACGCAATGCTTACAATTGACCTTACAACTAATTCAATTACCTCATTTGTAGCATTAGGATACGGGGCATACGATGCCCTCAGTGGAAATGCATTGGATGCCTCTGACCAAAGTGGTGCTGTACTGATAACTGGAAATATACCGGTAAAGGCAGCATATATGCCTGATGCCATAGATTTTTACTCCACTGGTGGCACAGGTTACTTGGTAATGGCAAACGAAGGAGATTCTCGTGAATTCGGTTCCGTTATTGACGCAAATAGAATTTCCTCAAGCACGTTTAATAATGTGTTAGACGCAACTGCATTCCCAGACCAAGCGATTCTTAGAAACAACAAGTTTCTCGGAAGATTATCGGCGCTCAAATACAGTGGCGATACAGATGGAGACGGTGATTATGATGAATTACACATCATGGGTGGTAGATCGTTTACCATACGAAATGCCTCTACCGGTGCCGTTGTCTTTGACTCCAAATCACTAATTGAACAAATCATAGCCAATCACCCAACATTTGGCGCCATTTTCAATGCTTCAAACAGTACCGGTGCACCTTCATTAAAAAACCGAAGTGATGACAAAGGTCCTGAACCGGAAGGAATTAAGATTGCTCAAATTAATGGAAAGACGTATGCCTTTGTCGCGTTGGAGCGAATTGGTGGTGCAATGATGTTTAATGTGACGAACCCAAACAATCCAATTTATGTCGGTTATGCAAACAACCGGTCAACTACCCTTTCTGGACCAGACCTTGGTGCTGAAGGAATTATTTATATTTCAGC
>DBCM01000072.1 GCA_002293045.1 Flavobacteriales bacterium UBA958
TGCGCCGTGAATTATCTTGAAGCGTGTTGGATTTTTTAAGACAAGCTCCGTATAGTCGGCACGTGTGCGCATGGCCAAGGCCGCATAGGCAATGGCATCCGAGGACATGGCCTTCGCTTCTTGTTTTAATGCTACAATTTCCTTTTGAAATTTCTCAGGCCGCGCAAACAGGTTGGGAATGGCTTCATTAATAAAAAGTTCCTTGCCGGTATAGGCTATTCGGGCCACCCGCAGGCGATCTGCCTGTTTGGCCTCGCTATCGGACCAACAATTCGAGTTTAACAAGGTAAGGTGACTTGGCTTCGAGATGCCTTTCGGGGTGTTGGCAAATAGCTCCAAGGCTACATAGCCGCCCATGCTGTGTCCAAGCACACGGTATGCGTCGATCTTCAACAAGGCAAGTACTCGCCCCACCTCAGCGGCCATACATTTCATAGACGGAATCTCACTCGGATCGGACAAGGAAGATTTCCCATGACCCGGAAGGTCAATAAGAAGCTTGGCTCCTGGAAGTTCAATCAAATTCAAGGGTTCCCACATGGTGGAAGACTCTAAAAACCCATGCAAAAAAATGGTAATCGGTCCTTCGCCGAATAATTCGTAATACAGCAGCTTAGCCACGGTTCATCAACTCCTCGATGGCCTCTGCTTCTATCGGAATGTTGCGCATCAAATTGTGTGGCGCACCGTTTGCCTGCACCACCACATCATCTTCTAAGCGAATCCCTAAGCCTTCCGCAGGAATATAAATCCCCGGTTCTACGGTAAACACCATGTTTGCTTGAATCGGTTCGTGCCAAAGGCCCACATCATGCGTGTCTAAGCCCAGGAAATGAGAGGTTCCGTGCATGAAATATTTCTTGTACGCCGGCCATGCGGCATCTTGATTTTTTATATCCTCCAGGCTTATTAATCCAAGATTCACCAGTTGCTCTTCCATTAAGGTCCCTACCTGCTTGTGGTATTCCGCCATGATGGTGCCCGGCACTAATAATTTAGTAGCTTCGTTCTTCACGTGAAGCACCGCGTTGTACACCGCTTTTTGACGGGGAGTAAATCTTCCATTTACGGGAATACAGCGGGTTAAATCCGACGAATAATTCGCATATTCCGCACCAACATCCAAGAGCATCACATCACCCGCTTGGCATTGCTGGTTGTTTTCAATGTAATGAAGCACGCACGCATTTTTACCCGAAGCAATAATGGGCGTATAAGCAAACCCTTGTGAACGGTTTCTTAGAAACTCATGCGCAAATTCCGCTTCGATTTCATATTCCCAAACGCCTGGTTTTACAAAATCTAATACGCGGCGAAACCCCTTCTCCGTAATATCGCATGCAGTTTGCATCAAGGCTAATTCCACGGCTTCCTTAATCGATCTTGTTTTATGCAGAATCGGAGCCGACTTATATACCTGATGCGCGGGGTAATCTATTTTAACCTGTTTAATAAAGCGGTCTTCCCGCGTTTCAACTTCCGTGTTGGCTCGAAGGTGTTCATTCGTGTTTAAATAAATCCCTTGTGCTTCGGCCATCAATTGCTTAAAAATGGTCGGGAATTGATTTAACCAATATACAGTTTTTATTCCCGAGGTTTTGTAAGCCGTTGCCTTCGTTAATTTCTCGCCTTCCCAAATCGCGATGGTTTCATTGGTTTCTCTTAAAAATAACACCTCCCGATGGGCTGGATTGCTTGCCGTTGGAAACAAAACCAAGATAGATTCTTCTTGATCCACCCCGGAGAGATAAAAAATGTCGCGGTGCTGCTGAAAAGGCATCGTGGCATCAGAAGAAATGGGATAAATATCATTCGAATTAAATACCGCTAAGGTATTTGACGTCATGTGCTGTATGAACTTTGCGCGGTTAGCTGCGAATAGCTCTCGGTCGATTTGATGGTATTTCATGCCTTATTTAATCTTGCTAAATCGTAATTGATGCGTACCGTTACTCGACTCAAACGAATACCATAAATCCTCCTTGGTAAGCCGATCAATGGTGAAGTTTGTCGCCGTATTGTTTACCATGGGGGTTAAATTATACGTACTGTCTGCAAATATTTTTAATACGGTACGTTCGCCAGCGATGTCCCATCCGCCACCGTAAGCATGACCCACACCAGAGGTATCTATATAGACCCGCTCAAAGGTTCCTCCTTCATTAAACGTTTCTTTGAAATTTTGAACCAATACCGTATCGCTGTAATCAAAGCCGTTCATAAAATACGCGTTCATTTTCCATTCACCCATGATGTGGCCCTTGGCTAATTTACGTAAGCCTCCTTCCGGGTATTTAGCGCAGGAGACCGCTAAAACAAGCGTTAGAACAAAAAGAGAAAGATTTTTCATGGCAATAATTTTAACAAATTAACAAAAAAAAGCCTTAAGATTCCTCATCGGTGAACCAGCTGGCATAGCGTACGTAATTCTTACTGATTCGTTCCACTTCACCGGCAAAGAGCTCCGGAGATAGGGTTTTTACTTTTTTAGCAGGAACCCCGGCATAAATGCTCCAGGATTCTACTTGGGTGCCCTCAAGTAAGACCGCCCCGGCGGCAATGATGCAATTGGATGCAATGTGGCAATTATCCATTACGATGGCGCCCATTCCCACCAACACGAAATCATCAATCCGACACCCATGCACCAAGGCATTGTGTCCAATAGATACTGAATTCCCAATCGTAAGTGTTGTTTTTTCAAAGGTGCAATGCAACACCGCACCGTCTTGAATGTTTACTTGGTTTCCGATGCGTATGCTGTTTACATCGCCACGAACCACGGCATTGAACCATACCGAACAGTGATCTCCCATCGCTACATCACCAACCACGGTGGCGTTTTCAGCGAGGTAGCAATTCGATCCAAAAACGGGAGTGTTTCCCCGACATGATTTAATTAGTGCCATATTACGACCAGGAGGTTCCTTCTTTATTGTCCTTAATTTGAATGCCGGCTTTGGCAAGCCCATCCCGAATCATATCGGAGGTGGTCCAATCTTTTTGTTCACGCGCTTGTTGACGCAAGGTGATTACCATGTCCATCACCCCGGAAAGCCGTTGGTTTTCTTCCTTTTTTGATGATTCTATTCCCAATACCGCCTGTACAAAAGTGGTCATGGCCTGGGTAAACCACAATAAATCTTCCTGGGTTAAGTGTTCCTTTCCTTCATTGATGGCATGAATATATTTTACCGCATCAAACAGGGAAGCGATTAATATCGGTGCATTAAAATCATCACAAATCGCGGATTCTGCTGCGCTTAACACCTTCACTACATCAACCGAGGAATGGCTACTTGGCGTAAGCTTTTCAAGCAAGGAAAGCCCTTCCATCAAGCGTTCAAATCCTTTTTCGGAAGCATTGAGTGCTTCTTCAGTAATGTCTAAGGTGCTTCGATAGTGGGCTTGCAGCATGAAAAACCGAACAACCGCTGCAGGGTATGGGTTAGAGAAAAGAGTCGATGTTCCTTCTACAATTTCTTTCGGAAGAAAATAATTTCCCAAGGACTTACTCATTTTTTGCCCATTTACATTGAGCATGTTCGCGTGCATCCAATACCGTGCGGGGTTACATCCAAAGGACCCACAGTTTTGCGCAATTTCATCTTCGTGATGCGGAAATTTAAGGTCTAATCCTCCGCCGTGTATATCAAACTGTTTGCCTAAGTACTTGGTAGACATAGCAGTACACTCTATGTGCCATCCCGGATTTCCATTTCCCCAAGGGGAACGCCACACTTGCATGTCATCTGGATTTGCTTTTTTCCAAAGGGCAAAATCCGCGAAAAAGCGCTTTTCATCTTGCGCATTTAAGGTACGTGTTTCTTGCTCTAATTCATCTACCTTTCTACCACTGAGTGCCCCATAGTTATGCTGCTGCATATACGCTTTTACATCAAAATACACCGAACCATTCACTACATAGGCAAAGCCGTTTTCAATGATTTGCTCAATCACTTCGATCTGTTCTTGGATGTGCGCCGTTGCCGTAGGCTCAATAGTTGGTGGTAAAAGGTTATATATCCGTTGAAGTTCTTGAAACTTCACATTATAGGTATAAACGATTTCTAAGGGTTGAACCTGCGCAGTACGAGCGGCCGAACCAATGCTGTCTACTTCCTGTCCGGCACTGTTGGTGATGTGTCCGGCGTCGGTAATGTTCCGCACATATTTCACCTGATACCCTAAATAAAGCAGGCACCGATAAATAAAATCAAAATTAATAAAGGTCCGCATGTTGCCCATGTGCGGTTCACTGTAAAGGGTTGGACCACACACGTACATGCCTACGTGGTCTTCATGCAAGGGCACGAACTTTTCCTTTTTTCCAGATAAACTATTGTAAATAACGAGTTGATGGTCTGACTTCACGCGTAATGTTTGATTTACACAAAGGTAGAAAAAGCCCACAAATAAGCTTAATTCCAACGCGAAATCCATTCGGGATTATTATTAATTTTGACCATGAACAAATGGACACTTATTGTCCCTGCTGGAGGGGTTGGTAGTCGCATGGAGGCAAATCGCCCAAAGCAATACCTTGAAATTAATGGGAAACCCCTCTTAATTTATACCTTACGCACCTTGGATCAACATTTTGAACAGCCCAAAATTATACTGGCTATGGCTTCGGAATGGGTAGAATATATGCAGCCGTTTTTGAACGAAGCAGGATTAACGGAACGATGCACGCTAGTTGCAGGAGGAAAAGAACGGTACGACTCGGTAAAAAATGCGCTAAACGAAGTGCGCACGCCGTGGGTGGGTGTTCACGATGCGGTTCGCCCCTTTGTATCACAAGAAACGGTTGAGCGCCTTAATGAGGGCATAGCGCATCATGCTGCCATAATTCCGGTGGTGGGATTAAAGGAGTCATTACGTAAGAAAACATCCATGGGAACGGAGGCCGTAGATCGTTCTCACTTTATGAATGTACAAACTCCCCAGTGTTTCCACTTGGAGCACCTTCAACGAGCCTATGAAATTCCTTTTGACGAAACCGTTACGGATGACGCCAGTTTGGTGGAACGAACAGGAGTAACGATTCATACCGTATTAGGGAATGATGAGAACATCAAAATCACCACGCCTATTGATTTAATTCTTGCAAAACAGTTAGTACCCACCCTATGATTCAACCACGTTTTTTAACCCCTGGTGATACAATTTATATTACAGCGCCGGCTAAAGCAATCGAAGATACGTCTGTATTAGCGGCCAAAAAAACACTCGAAACCTGGGGCTTGAATGTGCGTATAGCACCGCATTGTTTAGGGCGACACCACTACTTTTCTGGTACGGACGAAGAGCGCTTGGCGGATTTTCAAGACGGGTTAGATGATCCAAACATCAAGGCCATCCTATGTGCTCGTGGGGGTTACGGCTGTGTTCGTATGGTAGAGGCCTTGAATTGGGACGCCTTTAAAAAACATCCGAAATGGATCATTGGTTTTAGCGATGTAACTGTTTTTCATCAAAAGATCCATAACGTAGAAATAGAGAGCATTCATGGTATCATGCCCCTTGGGTTTGTTGAGGGGTCCGACGCGGCCAAAGAATCGTTGAAAAAAATCCTCTTTGGCGAACCGGTTATACTTGAGGCGCCCTATGTTTCAGAGAATATTACCGGGGAAGCCGTGGGGGAATTGGTGGGGGGAAACATGGCCATTGTTACGAGTTTATTGGGAACCTCTTTATCCTATTCGTTTGAAAACAAACTTTTAGTGCTTGAGGACATCGGGGAACATGTATACAAAATTGACCGAATGCTCTATTCGTTGAGGCTTGCGGGCGCGTTTAATCAAATTAAGGGCCTGGTATTGGGAGGATTTACGGATATGGAAGATACCGATGTTCCATTTGGAAAAACCATCAAGGAGTTGGTCCTTGAACAGGTTCAAGATTTGGGAATACCTGTAGCCTTCGGTCTTCCGTTTGGTCACATCGCAGATAACCAAGCCCTGGTGTTTGGTAGAGCCGCGGTACTGAAGGTTACAGAAACGAAAACCACCCTTCTTATCTAAAATGATTCTAAATAAAAACCTAATTTTCATTCGATTGTTCTATACCTTAACTTTGCACCTGATAATATAAATACCTATGTCTGTACGATCCGCTTTTTCATCATCCATCATCAAGAAAGTTTGGATGGCCCTAACGGGACTTTTTCTGTGTACCTTCCTCATTGGTCACTTAGCAGGAAACATGCAACTTATTCTCAAAACCGGAGAAGAAGGGCGCCGAGCCTTTAATGAATACGCCTACTTTATGGCGCACAACCCCTTCATTAAGGTGCTTTCGTATGTCACATACTTTTCAATTATTTTTCACGCGGTTCAAGGCTTCTACTTAACCTACCAAAACAAAAAAGCTCGGCCTCAAGGCTATGCCTACAGTAAACCTGGGGCAAACAGTTCCCTGCCCTCTCGCTACATGGCTATTTTAGGAACCATTATTTTGGTATTTATCGTTACACACATGGCTAACTTTTGGTGGAGGGCTAAAATTAAAGAAGACATTCCTTTGCATACATATATCATCTCTGCGAAAGACCAAATGGGCCAAACACAAGAACAGGAAATGTATTACACCCATAATTTACAGTTAATTCCAAAAAGCGATGAAATCGTGGTTAAAAACAATACGGAGCTTTTCATGGCAAACTTCAATGTTAAAATTGCAGATGGCTATAAGGACTTACACACCGTTGTAATGGACTTCTTCAATCCGAAGAAAAACGACATGGCACTTGCGTATTTATTATTATATGTGGTATCTATGGCGGTACTTGCCTTTCACTTGTGGCACGGCTTTGCCTCCGGATTTCAGTCCTTGGGATTGAACCACAAGCGCTACACTCCACTTATCCATGGAGCAGGAAAACTGTTTGCTTTGGCGGTACCTGGCTTGTTTGCCTTGATTACCATCTTAATTTATTTGAAATAACGATTTAATCATATACCGATGTCAACATTAGACGCTAAAATACCGGAAGGACCATTATCAGAAAAGTGGACCAACCATAAAAACCACATGAAATTAGTGGCGCCAAATAACCGGCCAAAAATCGATGTGATTGTTGTTGGAACAGGATTGGCGGGAGCCTCTGCCGCTGCTTCACTTGGTGAAATGGGCTACAATGTAAAGGCATTCTGCTTTCAAGATTCTCCACGAAGAGCGCACTCCATCGCCGCACAAGGGGGAATTAATGCCGCTAAAAACTACCAGAATGATGGCGATTCTGTGTATCGCTTGTTTTATGACACCATTAAAGGAGGCGACTACCGTGCGCGTGAAGCCAATGTGCACCGCTTAGCCGAGGTTTCTGGAAACATTATTGATCAATGCGTTGCCCAAGGTGTTCCGTTCGCTCGTGAATACGGAGGCTTATTGGATAACCGTTCTTTTGGTGGGACCCAGGTTCAACGTACCTTTTATGCGGCGGGTCAAACCGGACAACAGCTTTTATTGGGTGCCTATTCTGCCTTATCTCGTCAAATCGGTTTGGGTCGGGTAAAAATGTACCACCGTCACGAAATGTTAGATTTAGTGGTGGTTGACGGAAAAGCACGAGGAATTATCGCCAGAAACCTAGTAACTGGAGAAATCGAACGACACAGCGCACACGCCGTGGTAATTGCCTCTGGAGGATACGGAAACGTTTATTTCCTATCAACCAACGCGATGGGAAGCAATGTATCTGCTGCATGGAAGGTGCACAAGAGAGGGGCATATTTTGCCAATCCGTGTTTTGTTCAGATTCACCCTACCTGTATTCCAGTGCACGGAACCAACCAGTCTAAATTAACTTTAATGTCTGAGTCTTTAAGAAACTCCGGACGCATTTGGGTTCCAGCTAAAAAAGAAGACGCCGAAGCTATCCGAGAAGGCCGTTTAAAGCCAACTCAAATTGCAGAAGAAGACCGGGATTATTTCTTAGAGCGCAGATACCCAGCCTTTGGTAACTTAGTACCGCGTGACGTGGCATCAAGAGCAGCAAAGGAGCGCTGCGACGAAGGGTTTGGTATTGAAGCAAATGACACCAATGAGGGCGTTTATTTGGATTTCTCTTCTGAAATCAGAAGCAAGGGAAAACAAGCCGCCTATGCAAAAGGAGATCACAATCCGTCCGAAGAAACGATTCTTGCGATGGGTAAAAAATGGATCGAAGAAAAATACGGCAACTTGTTTAAGATGTACGAGAAAATCACTGATGAGAATCCGTACGAAACACCGATGAAAATTTATCCAGCGGTTCACTACACCATGGGGGGAGTATGGGTTGATTATAACCTTCAAAGCACAATCCCTGGTTGTTTTGTTACTGGTGAAGCGAATTTCTCCGACCACGGAGCGAACCGTTTGGGCGCCTCCGCATTAATGCAAGGATTAGCCGATGGATACTTTGTACTGCCATATACCCTTTCAAATTACTTGGCCGAGGATATTCGAACCGGATCCATTTCCACGGATGCGCCTGAATTCGAGGCCGCTGAAAAAGAAGTAACCGAACGAATCCAACTGTTCTTAAACAATAAGGGAACTAAATCCGTTGACTATTTCCACAAAAAATTAGGATTAATCATGTGGAATAAGGTAGGGATGGGACGCAGTGAAGCCGGTTTAAAGGAAGCGATAGAGGAAATCAAAGCCCTACGGGAATCCTTTTATGCGGATGTTTTTGTTCCTGGCGAGGCCAACGAAATGAATACTGAACTTGAAAAAGCATTACGCGTGGCCGATTTCATCGAATTAGGTCAGCTCATGGCTGTTGATGCCTTGAACCGTAATGAATCCTGTGGTGGGCATTTCCGCGAAGAATATCAAGATGCTGAAGGAGAAACCCTGCGCGATGATGACAACTTTAAAATGGTGGCTGCATGGGAATACCAAGGAGGTGATGCAAAACAAGCAACCTTACATAAAGAAGAATTAAAATACGAGTTCATTAAAATTGCAGCGAGAAACTACAAATAAAGAAACGACTTATGGCAACTAAATTTATCAATATTACCCTTAAAATTTGGCGTCAAAAGAATAGCCAAGCCAAAGGAAGCCTCGAAACGTATAAACTGGACCAGGTGTCTACAGATAGTTCGTTTTTGGAAATGCTTGACCAATTAAACGAGCAACTTATAAACAGCAACGAATCGCCGGTAGCTTTTGATCACGACTGTCGTGAAGGCATTTGTGGTATGTGTTCCCTGTATATTAATGGCCGCGCACACGGTCCAGATACAGGAACCACTACGTGTCAATTGCACATGCGTAAATTCAATGACGGAGATACTATTTACGTCGAGCCATGGAGGTCGAAAGCATTTCCCATTATTAAGGATTTGGTGGTAGATCGCTCCGCCTTTGACCGGATTCAACAAGCCGGCGGGTTTGTTTCCGTTAATACTTCCGGAAGAACCATGGATGCGAATGCCATTCCTATTCCTAAAAATGACGCGGACAGCGCGTTTGAAGCGGCGGCCTGCATCGGCTGTGGCGCGTGTGTTGCAGCGTGTAAAAACAGTTCTGCCATGCTCTTTGTGGGCGCTAAAGTATCCCAATACGCCTTATTACCACAGGGCAAAGTAGAGGGCCGTGAACGCGTACTTAACATGGTGCGTCAAATGGATGAAGAAGGATTCGGGAATTGTACCAATACTGGCGCATGCGAAGTAGAGTGTCCGAAAGGAATTTCTATTGAAAACATCGCACGAATGAACCGAGAGTTAATTAAAGCTGCGGTCATTACCGAGAAAAAATAAAGCCGTTTTGGGCATAAAAAAAGGGAAGCGTTTGCTTCCCTTTTTAGTTTTATAAAATCAGTTATTATTTCAACTGTTTATGCTCTTCTTTGTACCATCCTGTGTTCTCAGAAGATTCAACAGGAACATTGGCCTTCTTACTTAATTTGTTTTGAATGTTCATCCAATAACCAAAGCCAAAAAATCCAAGGACAATAAGTAGGTTATTGAAATAGTTCTGAATGAACTCAAAAAACCCAAACGCCCACTGAAATAAATCTCCGAGTTGATATACAAAATCTGTCCACATACGCGTAATTTTTTACAAAGAAACGAAAAAAAAAGAATTCTAATTAAATTTCTCCGATTAATTCTAAGGTTTGCTTTGCTGCGATTTGCTCCGCTTGTTTTTTTGACCCAGCCTTCCCTCGGCCAAAATCCCGTCCATTAATTTGAATAGCGATTTCATATTCCCAAGCCCCGTGAATGTGTTGCTCATCGGTGACGACAAAGTCAATCTTCATGCGCTTTTTTTGGCACCAAATAATTAACCGGGATTTAAAATCAATTTCCTCTTCGAGGAGCTTGTTTAAATCTACAAACTTCCTAAGGACATGATTTTGCAAACTTTTTTTAGCGGCATCAAATCCCCCGTCTAAATATATGGCGCCAATGATTGCCTCAAAGGCATTTCCTTCTAAGGCGGAGAGGTTTAAATTTCTGGATTGATTGTAATTCAAGACTCCCCGGATTTGCATTTTTTCACCTATAAATGCCAAGGTTTTTCTATTTACCACCTTGGATTTTAGTTTCGTCAAATACCCTTCGTCGTTCCCAGGAAACTTCTTAAACAAATACTCCGCAACCACCGCATCAAGGATGGCGTCGCCCAAAAACTCTAAGCGTTCATTGGATTCTATGTCTTCTTTAATATCGCCGGAACGATGTGAAATGGCCAGTTTAAAATGAGTTAAAGAGGTAGGCCTATATCCGAAATGATTAATTATAAATTTGATTAGAAGGAGCTCTTCTGCAGACTTTTTAGTGGTAAGAAATCCGAGTTTTACGGCCAATTATCCAACAAATTTCTTGACAACCACACTCGTATTGTGCCCACCAAACCCGAACGTATTAGATAGTGCATAGTTCACTGTACGTTGCTGTGGGGCATTGAAGGTAAAGTTCAATTTAGGATCGATTTCCGGATCATCTGTAAAATGATTGATCGTAGGCGGGACCATGTCGTTTTTCACCGCTAATACACACGCAATGGCTTCTATCGCTCCTGCCGCCCCTAACAGGTGACCGGTCATGGATTTAGTAGAAGAAATGTTTAAATCGTAGGCATGTTCTCCAAATACGGCCTGAATCGCCTTTACTTCAGCGATGTCTCCTAAGGGGGTAGAGGTGCCGTGCACGTTAATATAGTCTACTTGATTTGGACTAATCTCTGCGTCTTCCAACGCCGCTATCATGGTATTCCGAGCGCCTATTCCGTCTGGATGGGGAGCAGTCATGTGATACGCATCACCAGACATCCCTCCGCCCACTACTTCGGCGTAAATTGTTGCGCCTCGCTTAACGGCATGCTCATATTCCTCAAGAATCAATGCTCCGGCTCCTTCACCCAACACGAAGCCATCTCGGTCAACGTCGAAAGGCCGTGAAGCAGACTCTGGATTGTCGTTTCTTGTAGACAGTGCTTTCAGGGCATTAAAGCCTCCCATGCCCATTTCATTGACGGCGGCTTCTGAACCTCCCGTAATGATGGCATCTGCCTTACCCAACCGAATTAAATTAAAGGCATCTATAATCGCATTCGTAGCCGAGGCACAAGCCGATACGGTTACGTAATTTGGACCACGAAATCCATACTTAATTGAAATCTGACCTGCAGCAATGTCTGCAATCATTTTTGGAATAAAAAATGGGTTGAACCGTGGCGTTCCGTCACCTTCAAAAAAGGCTTTGGCTTCTTCTTGGAAAGTTTTTAACCCACCAACGCCCGAACCCCAAACGACGCCAATGCGGTCGATGTTTGGATTGGACTCCATGAGTCCAGAACCGTCTACGGCCTCCATGGCAGAAACCATGGCATATTGGGTAAACTGGTCCATTTTACGGGCCTCTTTCTTGTCAAGAAACTGCTCCACATCAAACCCCTTTACCTCACAGGCAAATTGAGTTTTAAACAAGGAAGCATCAAATTGTTGAATGGGCGCTGCCCCGCTTTTTCCAGCAAGCAAATTGTTCCAATATTCTGAAACCGTATTGCCTATCGGCGTGAGCGCACCAAGTCCAGTTACAACTACTCGCTTTAATTGCATGCTGTAATCCTTAAAAGGTTGGAAGGTTTTGTTTTATTACTTCGCGTTGCTTTCAATGTATGAAACCGCATCTCCAACTGTTTGGATGGTTTCTGCTTGGTCATCTGGAATAGAAATACCAAATTGTTTTTCAAATTCCATGATTAATTCTACTGTATCCAAAGAGTCAGCACCTAAGTCGTTGGTGAAGCTTGCTCCATCCGTTACTTCAGATTCTTCAACATTTAATTTGTCTACAATGATTGCAATCACTTTACTTCTGATATCAGACATCTTTTTAGTTTTTTAATGGTTTTAAGCTTGCAAAGAAAAAAACAAACTCGTAATTATCAAAATTATTCCTGATTATTTATCAACGAAATTCATACTGATAACTCTAAAAACGGCCTTCTTTCCTTATTTTTGCACATGAAACGGCCCTTCAATCTTGTGCTATTTATCTCTGGAACCGGCTCTAATGCTAGAAATATCGTAACTTATTTCGCTAAGCACGAACACATTGCCGTACTTGGGATTATTAGCAGTAAAGAAAATCCCGCAATCCAGGAATATTGTGTTGATAATCAATTGTTTTACGCGAAATGTACACCTTGGGATGAACACGAAGCACTTCGTCTGCTAACGCATCATGCATGTGACCTGATTGTCTTGGCGGGATTCTTGAGGAAAATAAGCGCTGTTTTACTTTCACAATACCCTAATCGCATTATAAACATACACCCCTCCCTACTTCCTAGATTCGGTGGTGCGGGAATGTATGGTCGACGGGTTCACGAGGCGGTTTATGCATCGCAAGCAACAGAAACTGGGATTACGATTCACTTGGTTAATGAACACTATGATGAAGGCAGAATACTCGAACAACAGCGATGTCAAATAACTCCATCAGACCGCATTGAAACTATTGAGGAGAAGGTTCATGAATTAGAATATCAATGCTTTCCCCCCGCGATCGAACGTTATTGTTTATCCCTGCAGGGCTGACTTTAAGTGCTGGCCAAACCAGTAACAATCTTCAAAACTATTGTACAGGGGTGCCGGGGCAACTCGAATCACATTCGGCTCTCTCCAATCCGCCGTTACACCGCGTACACTCAGCGCATCAAACAGTTCTTTTCCTTTTCCTGTGGCTTTGATTGAAAGTTGCGCTCCCCGTTTTCTTGGGTCGGCGGGAGTAATCACCTCGAACTGTTCTGTGCCCGGACTATTCGAAGATATGTCTTGAACCACAAAAGATAGGTAATGGGTTAGAAGGTCTCTTTTCTGACCAATACGTTCCATGCCTGCAACTTCAAACAATTCAAGGGACGCCAAATGAACCGCCATTCCTAATACAGGTGCGTTACTCAATTGCCACCCCTCTGCTCCCGGTATTGGATTAAACCCCGGTTCCATCGCAAATCGTGTTTCTTTGGTATGACCCCACCAACCGGCAAGGCGCGGAAGATCTCTGCGATGTGCGTGGCGTTCATGAACAAAAAAACCAGAAACTCCACCCGGTGAAGAATTTAAATATTTGTAACCACACCAAGCGGCAAAGTCAGGACCCCACTCATGTAGGCTCAAAGTTACATTGCCCGCGGCATGTGCTAAATCAAACCCTACCTTCGCTCCCACGGCGTGTGCTTTTTGGGTAATGGTTTGCAAATCAAAGTATTGTCCGGTGTAGTAGTTGACCCCTCCCCACATTACCAATGCTAACGTTTCGCCGAGTTCTGCAATGCGCTGATAAATATCTTCTTCATGTATGAGCTCTTCACCTGGTCGCGGCGTAACCCAAACCAAATCACTGGGTGGCAAGCCATGGAATTGCAGTTGCGACTCAAGGGCGTATTGATCGCTTGGAAACGCCTTTGCCTCACAGAGTATTTTTGTTCGCTTGCCCTCAGGAGCATAAAACGAAGCCATAAGCAGGTGTAAGTTCGTGGTTAAGCTATGTGTGGTACACACCTCAATTGGTTTTGCGCCTACGATTGCCGCCACCTTTTCTGTGAGTAATTCATGATATGAATACCAGGGGCGCCGGCCTTCAAAATGTCCTTCCACACCCAATGTCCCCCAATCCTCAAGTTCTTCCATGAGGTACTGCTTCGCTTTTTTAGGCTGCAACCCCAATGAGTTTCCCGTGAAATACACCGGATGTTCTTTTCCAAAGGTTGGTATGATAAATTCGTTTCTAAAGGTTCTCAATGGATCGTTATTATCCATTTCTTTTGCAAATTCTATGGAGTTTTCAAAGTGCATCCGATTCGATTTTCGTAATTTTGTATGCAAAGATAAGGAACAATGACGCAACTCAACCGCACGCAATCCAAACGGCTTTTCGAAGAGTCCTCTACACTCTTCCCCGGGGGCGTTAACTCTCCCGTTCGCGCCTTTAAAAGTGTGGGGGGAACTCCCTTGTTTTTTGCGAAGGGGAAAGGGGCTTCCGTGTGGGACGAAGATGGAAACCGATTCATTGATTTTTGCAACAGTTGGGGGCCCTTAATTCATGGGCACGCCAATGATTATGTAGAGCAGAAAATAATTCAAACCCTGAAAAATGGGTCCAGTTTTGGAGCGCCAACGCGCCTCGAAAGTGAGTTAGCCAAATTAATTAAAACCAACATTCCCTTCATTGATAAACTTCGTTTTGTGAGTTCTGGAACAGAAGCGGTGATGTCGGCACTGAGGTTGGCAAGAGGATATACTGGTAAATCTAAAATTCTAAAGTTTGAAGGTTGTTATCATGGCCACGTTGACGCGATGTTGGTGCAGGCAGGCAGCGGCTTAATTACGCTTGGAACCTCATCGAGCGCTGGTGTGCCGCAAGCGGTTGCTCAAGACACCCTTGTTCTTCCCTTAAACAACGAAGAGCTGCTTAAAAATACGTTTGAACTGTACAGTCACGAGATGGCGGCCGTGATAATTGAACCGGTGCCGGCCAACAATGGCCTGTTACTGCAAGACCTAAGTTTTCTGCAAACCTTACGGGGCTTGTGTTGGAAACATAAGGTCTTGTTGATTTTTGATGAGGTGATTTCTGGTTTTAGGGTAGCTTTTGGTGGGGCCTCGGAGTTATATGGCATTCAACCCGACATCGTTACCTACGGGAAAATCATCGGCGGAGGGCTGCCTGTGGGGGCCTATGGCGCCTCCAATGAAATCATGGCCAGTGTCTCTCCGGAAGGCCCGGTATATCAGGCGGGAACCTTATCTGGTAATCCAGTAGCCATGGCGGCGGGGATTGCACAGCTTGAATTGTGCTTGTCTCCTGATTTTTACCGAACGATGGAAGCAAAAACGCGTGGATTTGTCGATCGTGTAAATGCTTATGCAACCGTAAAGAACTACGACTTCGAATTAATCTCCTTGGCATCCATTTTTTGGCTTTCCTTTAATGGTAAAAAATCTATATATCGGGCAGACGAAATAAGCCCAGACATGACGGCCTTTAATACGCTGCACCACTATTTGCTTCATCACGGCATTTATATTGGTCCAAGCGGATATGAAGTTGGGTTTATTTCTTCAGCGCACACGGAGGAGGATTTGGTTTTTGCGGCCGCTCAATTTTGTGCCGGATTAGATGCCGTTTATGCATAAGCAACCCGACACCCTGGTCATTGGAGGAACTGGATTAGTTGGAAGTCACTTACTCTGGTTACTCGCGCAGGAAGGTCCGGTTATTGCAAGCTGCAGAACGATAGCAAACCAAGAACGGGTGCGCCAACTCTTTCATTTTTATGATTCCAATACCGGAGAAGAATTGTTCAAGCGCATCGAATGGGTCACGCTCGACATACTAAACATTGATGCCCTATCGGAAGTTCTGAAAGGCATGCGTAAGGTGTATCATTGTGCGGCCCTGGTTTCTTTTCATCGGATCGATTTTTATCGGTGCATTCAAATCAACAGAGAAGGTAC
>DBCM01000067.1 GCA_002293045.1 Flavobacteriales bacterium UBA958
AGGAAGGTTGCTTCATGGTACAAGGTAGATGTTCCTTGTAAATACTCCGCCTGATCCTTAAAGGGCTTGGTGTCGGAGCAATAGGAATAGACCCGTGGTGTTGGCATTGGAAGCGTGTAATCCGCATAGTTCACCCAAGAACCGTCTAAACGCTGAAAATCTCTACCCTGCGCCAAAAGTTTTAAGTGCTCCTTATTTAGGTTGGCTTCGGAAATCGCTTCCTTATCAATCTTATATCGCTGGAATTTTTCTTCGATTTGAAACCCAAAAGTTTTAATGCGGTGCTTTAATGGAAAGGCTGAAATCCGCATCCCCTCATCTTCAAAAATCAACGCTTTGGTTTTCATTTCAAGAGGGATGAAGGTAAAGTTAAAACTAAGCTTAGTTTCACTGGCACGAAACATCACCATTAAAATATCTAACAAGGCTGGAGGACCATAGACATGAACACCAGCAGTTCTGCCCAATAAACTCATGGTTCCAAGAAGACCAGGCAGCCCATAAAAATGGTCTCCATGTAAATGCGAAATCAAAATATGATTGATGCGTTGAAAGGGGGCGTTGAATTTTCTCAACTGCATTTGAGTGCCTTCGCCACAATCAATGAGCACATAACGATTATTGCAATTTACTAATTGAGCGGAACACGCACGGCTTGTTGTAGGAATAGCAGCAGAACTGCCAAGAATTAATACATTGAAATTATTCAAAATCTGCTAAGGCTTCTTCAACGGATTGAAAAATCCTAAATACACGATCCAATTGAGCGATTTCAATCATTTTAAACACCGCGGGTTGAGCGCCTGCGATGCCAAAAGCCCCATTGGTATCTTTACACAAACGATTAGCAACTAAGATTGCACTCAAACCCGAAGAGTCGCAGAACTTGGTATTGCTTAAATCCAATACCATCTTGTTATGGCCCTTTTTGTTTTCAAATGTAAATACCGATTTTAAGTCAGGAGCACTGTGGGTGTCTAGTTTTTCTACCATGGAGGTAACCACTACCACATGGTTTCGGACGTCACTTTTAAAATTCATAGTAGGCATTTTATCAAATATATCAAAAATCAGCGTTCAATCTGCGAAGCAAGTAAATAAATAACTGCCATACGAATAGCGACGCCATTCTCAACCTGATTTAAAATTATACTTTGTGGGCCATCTGCCACATCCGATGTGATTTCAACTCCCCTATTTATTGGTCCGGGATGCATGATCACAATGTCCTTGCCGAGGCTATCCAACAGTTCTTGATTTAAGCCAAACTGTAAGGTGTAATCCCGTAAACTTGGGAAATATTGAATGTCCTGACGTTCAAGTTGAATCCGAAGCATATTGGCTACGTCACACCAAAGCAACGCTTCATGAAGATTATTTGAAACCTTTACGCCTAGATCGCCTATATGTTTAGGGATTAAGGTAGAAGGTCCGCAAACCATAACCTCAGCTCCAAGTTTTTGTAAGCAATAAATATTCGATAAGGCTACTCGAGAATGTAAGATATCTCCAATGATAGCCACCTTTTTCCCTTTCACGGAACCCAATTTCTCTCGAATTGAATACGCATCTAAAAGGGCCTGCGTAGGGTGTTCATGGGTTCCATCTCCTGCATTGATTACTTTGGCAGCAATATGCTTCGTTAGAAACCGCGCTGCTCCCGGCGAGGCATGACGGATGACTACCATGTCTACCTTCATAGAAAGAATGTTATTTACGGTATCCATTAAGGTTTCACCCTTTTTTACAGAACTATTGGAAGAGGTAAAATTAACAACATCCGCAGAGAGTCGTTTAGCGGCCAACTCAAAAGACAAGCGGGTTCGTGTAGAATTTTCAAAAAATAAATTAGCAATGGTAATGTCCCTTAATGAAGGAACTTTTTTGATTGGCCGATTAATCACCTCTTTAAATGAATCGGCAGTTTTGAAGATCATTTCAATATCTTCAACGGTTAAATCACGGATTCCCGTAAGGTGCGAAACGCTTAAATTATTCATTCGAATCCTTCATGTATAATTCTACTTTATCTTCTCCATCTACTTCAACCCAACTCACGATAACTTTCTCATGGAGCAAGGTATCTACAGACTTTCCAATATAATCGGCTTGTATTGGTAAATCGCGGTTGAATCTTCGATCGATAAGCACCAATAATTGTACCTTGGTGGGCCTTCCAAACGTCAACAAGGCATCTAAACCCGAGCGGATAGTTCTTCCCGTAAACAATACATCATCAATCAGAATCACTTGTTTATTCTCGATGCTAAAATCGATGTTGGTAGCACTTGGTATAATCGGTTTTTCCCTTCTTCTAAAATCATCCCTATAAAAGGTAATATCCAAATTCCCACAAACGGGTGAGGTGGAAAGAATCTCTTGGAGTTTCTCTCGGAGGCGTTTCACTACATGAATTCCTCTGGGTTGTAACCCAATCAATACAGTGTTTGAGAAATCAGAATGTTGTTCAACGAGCTCGTGGCACAACCTTGTTAGGGTTAAATCGAACTGTTGCGCATCGAGAATAACCTGCTTATCCATTCCTTGCAAAGATAGTAAAATATATTAGACAAAGAATTTCAGTGCTTCTGAAGTAAGACGGTTGCATATGCCTTAATGGCTAACCCTTCACCAAACGAATCTACCCGCTCATGGGTAGTTGCTTTAATCGAAACGGCATCTATATCTACCTTCAAAATCCCTGCAATGATGGATTGAATCTGTGGGATGTGAGGATTGAGTTTGGGTTGCTCCAGAATAACCGTTGAATCAAGATTTATGAGCGAATATCCATGTGATTTCATTAAATCAACCACGTTCGTCAACAAAATCTTAGAATCTATTCCCTTGTATTGGGGGTCTTTATCTGAAAAATGGTAACCAATATCTCTCAAATTGGCAGCCCCGAGGATCGCATCACAAATAGCATGCAACAGCACATCCGCATCGGAATGTCCAACGGCACCGATGTCCGATGGGATTTCTACCCCTCCAATAAAGAGTGGTATTCCAGGTGCTAAGCGATGAACATCAACCCCAAAGCCAATCCTTAGGATCATACATCAGCAGCTTTTACTTGCTTTTCGCCAAGGTACAGACGAAGAGTAAAACGCAAGGTATTCGACAAGGGATTTTGACGACCGTTTAAGGACGCTAAATAGGAAAAATCAATGCCGAACATGTTATACTTCAAGCTAGCTCCCAAATTTAAATATTGCCGGTTTCCTTTGTTTCTGCTCTCGTAAAACACCCCTGAACGAACGGCAAAGGTTTCGTTGTACCACCACTCGATGCCACCTGCAATATTAATTTCTGATAATTCCTCTTTAAATTTTGATCCTTTCACGGTTTGGTAGGTACCATCTCCATTCACGATATACTCCCCATTTTCATCCTTCGCAACTACTCCAGGCGCATCATAAAACGACTGCAACATCCCGTTAATCACGCCTACATCACCGCTTCGACCTGATAACATCACGGTTTCACCGTCGATTTGATCATACAGTGCAGGAGTAGGAACCAACAAGCGTTGAATATCAATTGAATACGTAACGCTATTGTACGAATCATACTTCGCCACAATAGCATTTCCGATTTTTAGGTTCATTGGAATGAAATCACGCTTAGCCAATACGGAATAGGCTACTTTATTCCCTATGTTGTTGATGGTTGCTGCAAATTGATACGTCGCTGCCGTTTTCCCCAACTTGACGCGGTCATTGTAATAGGCAAAAGAAAGGTCTGCTGCACCAACTGTTCCTGGTTTGGTCATTACACCCGCT
This sequence comes from Flavobacteriales bacterium UBA958, assembly GCA_002293045.1. Taxonomy (GTDB): domain Bacteria; phylum Bacteroidota; class Bacteroidia; order Flavobacteriales_D; family Crocinitomicaceae; genus UBA952. The sequence goes on from DBCM01000067.1 coordinate 3,786, forward strand.
ACGGTTAAGCCTCCGGTTAAATTTGAATACGCGAATTTTCCATTGACCCCAATACTAAATTTATCCGACAACTTGAAGGCGTATGCTCCTGTAAGTTCAAATTCACTGGGTTTATCGTCTCTCAGCACATTGCCAGAAGCATCGGTAAAGGTTATTTCTCCTAAGCTAAAGAACCTCAGTGCACCCCCAATGGCATGCTTTTTATTCACCCGATAATAGCCGGATAAATACGATAAGTGCATATCATTCGTGAGTTGGCGAAGCCAAGGTGTATATGATAAACTTAATTCGCTATTCTTTTCAGCAAAGCTTAAGCCTGCTGTATTCCAATAAACCGAGGTCGCACTTGGACTCAGCGCAGTGCCGGCTTCCCCCATTCCTCCGGCTCTAGAGTCTGGCGTTATTGCCATGAAAGGCAGGGCCGTAGTAATGGTATTAAGTTGTAAACTATTTTGGTTTGCATCCTGAGAAAAAACAACCAAGGGTGCGAGAAATAAGATAGGAAAAAATATTAAAATCCGCATAATTAAAATTGTATACAAGGCGCTAATATACGGAATTCGAGGTGCTTTATTGTACAGACTAATTTATTATGACCATTTTTTCTGTTTCCTCGGCACGTTTTCCTTCATTATTTTGATATTGCAGGCGATAGATGTACACGCCATTGGCTAATTTATCTCCATAGTCATCTCGCCCATCCCAAAACAATCCTCTGGTCGTAAATCCTTGCGTATTCACTTGATTTTGAATGGTTTTAACCAGCCTACCTCCTATGGTGAAAATCTGGATTTGAACATCCATGATGTCGCAAGATTGGTTGTGTTCTAGCATAAACTCCGTGGAAGTAGAAAATGGATTTGGATAATTGTACAGCCTCTTTACCGTAGGGGTTTCATCCGCTTGTACATTGAAGGAAATCTTTACATCTGATGAATTATTATTTACATCCCATGCCTTAACACTAATGGAGTGGCTCCCGGGGGTCAAGGCGTTGAAGGGATATTTTACTTGCCCCGATTGGTAAGTGTTTAAATCTGCGGAATAGTATTCATTCAAGATGATTGGATTCGAAGATTCCTCGTCCAATATTGCCATCAAATCGTGACCGATGCCATTCCCGACCGTATTGATACCACTTTCGTCAAATAGCTTTAAAAAAAGCACCGGAGATTCATCACTGATCCCCCCGTCTATGAACTGCTCATCGTTTAAATATGCATTGATCTCTGGACCAATTGAATCAATCAAACCATTTGGGTCGATTCCACCTATGATGAAGGTCGTATCTAAACCGATGGCATCCGTTTGATTCGAAAATGCATAATAACTCAACTTACCACGGCCCAAATTCAACGCAATGTCTTTAGGAACAATAAAACTAAACTCAAAGTACCCGTTTGATACACTTGCTTTCCCCTTGTACAATATATTCCTTTGCAATTCAAAATCCAGTACCGGAGAACTTGGGTCTTGCCCTAAGGTTTGATTGTTTTTTATTTTATCGAAAACAGAAGGGACCAAGGTTCCATTAAATGTAGACACAAGGGCTTGATTTGCATCAACGATGTGCCCCTTGACGGTTACTTTACTTAGGGCTTTTAGCGTATCTAGGGACGCGTATGCGGCACCGTTGATGCTATCGGTTACTACTCCTAATCGCGGTAGCGCTATTCTCAAGGCAGGATCTCCAATTAGGGTAAAACTCCGCTTGTTATCGGAGGAGAGCGCCACATTTTTGGTTTTCTCAACAATTTCACCAAACGTTCTTGGATTGCCCGAAGCATCGCGCACAAAGGCATTGTTGGTGAAGGCAATGCCAACACTTGAATTCACGCCAAAAAACACCGATCGTGTGGTGGTCATTAAGGCGATTGCTCCACCCCTTGGATTGAGGGACATCCACTCCCCCGCAGATACCCTCGAAGGATCATCGTACTTGGTAAATTCGCAGGTGGCGGATACAAATAAGGTCAAGGCATTGATGTTTTGCCAAGACTGTATTTGCGGTATGGTTACCACACGTTCTTCAGCCAACCCCACCTCTCCGCCGTGACCAACATAATTCATGACTAAAGTTCCGCGATTAATTCGGTCCGTAACGGCATCAAACACCTCAGGATATCGCTGTCCTCCGGCTGACGTTTGCTGTGGATAGGCGTCCATGTACAATTTATCCACGTTCAATTCTCGATGATTGGCCTTTAAAATATCATATTGTGGTTCGGTGTCATTTTTTATAAAATATCCATTCTCCTCATCGTCTGCAATTTGAACTACTTTAGTTCGCCAATCGCCAAAAGTGAGCGCTGAATTGTCATCTAAACAACAATTAGCATTCGCAGATTGAAAAATCTGAGAACCATTTTTCATGTAATGTTCAATTTTGTCCACTTGTTGTTTGGCTTGAGTGACATCGCTGATTAGTAAGCGGCCTATCCCAATGTCGATCATATCGGCATCGGAAATGGCTTCATTGTCGTCAAGCATCCCGAAATAGTCATCGGTAACAAGGGCTGATATATGATTTTCACTGTTGTCTACTTGATAGGTCACGATGAAATTATTGTTATTCGCAATTCGGTCTTTAGGATCATAGGTTCCATCGCCAAATAGGCACAAATACTTCAACATTTTTGAGCCATTTTGCAGCGAGCGATCATAGAACATTTTTGCCATTTTGCGAATTGCTGTAGGATCTTGTGCACCCGAACTAAATTCATTGTAAACTTGATCAATAAGCACGGTGTGCACTGCTAATCCTTCTGCCCGATGCAAATTGGCCAGGCGTTCTGCGTGACTGTAAAACTCCGAAGGGGTAACAATTAAATAATCAATTTGAGATAAGCCGTGTAAATTTTGATTATCAATGCGGCCAATGGCTGCTGGGGTTAAAAAACCAATTCCATTGGAGGCAACAAATTCGCGGTAATATTTTTCACACCAAAAATTAAACACATTCCCAGTTAGAATTCCTTTTACCTTGCGTGGCGTATGTGGAACAGAAAGATCCCAAACAAAGCCCGTAGAATTCACATTACTCAACTGATACTTTACTAACACGGAAGAATCGGGAAGGGTTAAATTGCGGAAACCAAATTGCGCACCACTGAATATCAAATTCCTTCGCGCATTGAGTAATATTCGATCCAAGTATGCCAGTGTGGTTGCATTGTTTCGCGTTACGGAAAGATTAAGGGTGAGGGTTGAACTTGGATTGGCCGCCGAAAAATTTACCACTGAGCGGTTAAAGTCGTATGGGGCAACTGGAAGCGTGGATTGAAAAACTTGGGTGCCGTTCAGTGTATATTTTTGTGCGGTCCCTGCCGAAGACTGTGCATTTGCAGCCAAACCGACCCGAAACCGCGCGGGCGTTGTGGATTCGATGGCAGGTACAGAAAATGTAAAATTCCTGGACAATTCAATATCAAACAATTCCCCATACCAGCGTTTGCCACCACCAACGAGTGAAACCAAGTCATTTTCGTACACGTCTCGAAAATCATAGCTCGTGTACGTCAAACTTTCAACACCCGAAGAATAATCGATCTCATTGATGATTTTTGCAGGGAGTGAAGAACTGATCTGAATGAAATAAAACGACTTATCAGAATAAGGATTTCTTCGCTGCTCGAACTCTACCGTCCCGTTGGGATACCATTGGTGCGGGCCATGCCCATAAAAAAGAATATAATCTCCCTCATCGAAGGAACCGTCTTGCCCCCCAACGATACTGATGGCATTCTGAGCAAGATCATCGGTATAGGGAGTCGCATTAAGCTCAGGCAAGCTTCCTTCACCATTTCCAAAAACATGGATATGGTTAGGATTTAAGCCATTTACATTAATGCCAAGGGCACTTAATAAGGAACGATCAATTTTGTGAATACCATCTGAACTGACAGATATTTTATACCATTCACCTTGCTCCAGCACTGAATTCGCTGCAAAATCCTTGGTTATAGCGCTTGGGGATTGTTTGGTTAAATTCACGGACAACGCCGTTAGTTTTTTGACCGTTCCTTGCTCTAAATAAAACGGGTAACAAGAAAAACTCAACATCGGAAGGTTCGCCGCACGAACTACTTTTAGGGAATAATTTAAGGAGTTTGGCAGCTCAAAACCGATGGCTGCCAAATAATTAATTTCAGCAGCGGTGGCGTTGATTGCATTGTAGGAAATTAATTCGCAAGAAAAATCCGCTGATTTTAACTCTTTGCGGTACAAAAACCTTGGAATTCCATCCGTGGAAGCTTCGCCTGAAAGCGAGGGTGCTAGGTACGTTGACTCCCCCAAACTAACTGAAATGGGCGCTGTCCAAGGGAGAACAATCTCAAGCGACTGAGCCCAAAAAGAAAAGTAAGAAAAACAAATTAAAAAACCCAGGATGTGGAGATACTTCATAGTACAAAAATACGGGGAAAGTTCAAAAACGGAAAGGTGTTTTATTTATTTGAAATTATTTACGATATTTGTAACCAAGTTAACTTAAATCCGTACAAGCGCTCGTGATAAAACGTAGAAGATTGTTCTTATTTCGCATGGTGAGTAAGCCGTTAATGGTTTTTTTATTCACCTCCTCAGTGTCCACGTTGATGGCGCAAGACCCAACTTTTACTCAGTTTTATTCAAACCCCATCTACTTGAATCCTGCCTTAGCGGGTACTACAGGGTGCCCCAGAGTATCCATTAACTATCGAAATGAATGGCCTCAGCTTACAGGTAACTATACCACCTACTCCGCAGCGTTCGACTCTTATGTGAAGGATATTAAAGGTGGCGTGGGGATAATCGCGATGTATGACCAACAGGCGGAAGGTACAATTTCTACTACCATGCTCGGCGGTATTTATTCGTATAATCTAAAAATTAATCGAAAGGTATCTTTTAATTTCGGGGTGAGAGCTGCCTATATTCAAAAATACTTGGATTGGAGTAAACTAACCTTTGGAGACATGATTGATCCGCGTCGAGGGTTTATTTATCAAACCGGTGATGTTCCGAGAGGAGGAAGAAGAGGGTTATTTGACGCCAGTGCAGGTGCCGTTATCTTCACGAAATATTTTTACGGAGGAGTTGCAGGACACCATATAAATCAACCCGATGAATCCATGATTCTTGGCACCAGCAAATTGCCTATGCGTATAACCGCTCATATGGGCGGAACCATTCCAATTGGAAGAAGAGGACGCTACACGGACGGAACCACCATCAAGCCTGCAATTATTTATCAGTACCAGAATGGATTTCAAGAGTTTAATATTGGTGGTTATCTGAACTACGAACGTTTGAATATCGGAGTTTGGTACCGTAACAGGGATGCCATGGTATTCATCGTGGGAGTGAAAGCAGACAAATTTCGCTTGGGATACAGCTATGACTTAACGGTATCTAGGCTTGGGAATGGATTAACTGGTGGATCGCACGAGGTTTCCTTCCAAATGGATATTAAGTGTAGAAAAAAACCAAAAAACTTTAGAAAAATAAGTTGCCCTTCATTTTAAGTGTAACCATTAAAAAAAATTGAATTTAAATTGAGCCAAATTAGCACACATATGAAACGTTCAATAATTACAAAAATCTCGTATGCGTTTATCGCAGTGGGAATAATGGCTAGTTGTCAGAAAGAAACTTCCTCCTCTACAGGTTGGGAGTATAACAACATCAACAACGGCGGATTTGAGAAAGCTGACTTCGAGGAACAGCGTACTGGGCCAGGTCTGGTGATGATTGAAGGTGGAACCTTTACGATGGGCAGAACAGAGGAAGATGTTTTCGACGATAACAATAACCGTCCAAACCGCTTTACGGTTTCCTCATTTTACATGGACCGTACCGAAGTGACTAATTTCCATTGGTTAGAATATGTGTATTGGATGAAGCGTGTTTACAATAAAACATACCCCCACATTTATAAAAAGGCATTACCCGATACCTTGTGTTGGAGAGACCCCCTTTCCTATCGTGAAAAGTTTGTGGAGTACTACTTCCGTTATCCGGCCTACCGCGATTACCCGGTGGTAGGAGTTTCTTGGATTCAAGCGAATGATTTTTGTAAATGGAGAACAGACCGTGTAAACGAATATATTCTTGTGGAGCAAGGGATAATTAAATGGCATTTTGCCGATAAAATAGAAGACGGAGGCGATTTGGGAACCCTTGGACCAGACAGTAAGGAAGCAAAGAAATCTCAGAATGCTCCTGAAAATATGTTTAATACCGAAAGCTATTTGGCGGGGCAGTACAATATAGAATCCGGTGTTGTTAAAAAGGACGATCCGAAAAATTACAAGTACTCTGGTAAAGGTTATACCCTTACGGATGGAAAAGTTACCGCTCCGAAAGAGGGCGAAGCTTTCCCTAGGGACCCTTACATGCTCAACAACTATGACCCAGTGTATGCCGTTAAAGACGAGGATAACTACTACCAAGGAAAACGTTTAGTGCGCTTAGAGGATGGCATACTGCTTCCAAAGTATCGTCTTCCCACAGAAGCGGAATGGGAATATGCGGCGCTCGGTTTATTGGGCAATTTGGACCCGAGTTCAGAGAATATTGATGAGCGCAGAATTTACCCATGGGATGGCCATTATGTAAGATATGATGAAGAGCAATTCCAGGGGACAATCCAAGCAAACTTCGTACGTGGTACAGGAGATCACATGGGAGTTGCCGGAGCCTTGAATGACGGTGCAGATGCAACCACGTATGTCGATGCTTATTGGCCGAATGATTTTGGGTTATACAACATGGCAGGGAATGTTTCTGAGTGGGTAATGGATACCTATCGCCCGACCACGAGTGATATGGCAGAAGGGTTCATGCCGTTCCGAGGAAATGTATACCAAACGCCCCTCATGGTGCCAGACGGGCTTCACGACAAATATGTAAAAACAAAGGACAACATCTATGACGTTCATGGCATGAAAGAATTTGTGAATGAGTATGCCCGCGTATTGTATGCACGTCATGGAAACATCGAGCTTAATCTTGACAAAAACTACAAGGATAACTACATCACACAACTTGAAAAAGAACGAAGAGATAAAGAAAGCGTAAGTGCGCCGTTATTCATCTCTTCAATAGGTCTTGTTGAAACAGTTGATACGATTAGGCTAATTAGCAAGTATAATGGAGCAGATTCTGTAGTTTCTCGTCAGTGGAAAGTAGAAGGCCCCGCGGGCACTAAAGTGAGCTTTGCTTATGACTCTCTCACAAAAAAGAATTCGGATCTCTCTGCGTCTGCTTTGTTAAACTTTACTACTCCAGGGAAATATACGGTTAGCCTTACAGTGACAACGCTCAAGGGTGCCAAGGAAACCAAAGTTCTAACGGACTACATTACGGTGTTAGACAAATCCCAAACATCCTATATCAATAGTCAACGTCAAAAAGCTATGATTAACTCGCGTCAGAACATGCGTAAATATCAATTTAACAGTCCGAGCAATTACTACACCTCTAATGGTCGGAAACTTACCACTCAAGATAAAGCACAACTAGAAGTACTTGACGAATTGAATTCACTTATTGATACGGCAATTTTTCTATACAACAAGGGAAATACCGTCAAAGCTTCTGCTTTCATTGAAAAGTCGTTATTTGGGAATACCCCAATGACTAAATTATTGAACTCTGATTTCCGAAGTGAAAAAGACATGCTTGAACTTAATAAAAATGGAGACGATACTAAAATTAACGATGAAGCCAAAGATTTTGGTATTTACTTAATTGTTCCTGATCCCGACGGAGGAGACGCCTCTGCGTCATATGTTGCTGCCTTTGGTAAAGAATATCTTCAGAATAAATTCCCTCAATATCAAGATGATCAAACCATCACCACTTGGTTGTTAAACCTGCGCAATGGATTGTCTGAATATACGATTGAAAGTCGTGGCAAGCAACGATGGAGAAATGTTACGGAAGAGGAGAACATTGGTCGTTTGAACTACCGAAAAGATGATTACATCGATTATTTAGATGGCGATTTAGAATCCTCTATTTTCTTTAACAATACAAAAAGAAAGGATGATATAAACTCCGGTCGTTTAAGTGCAAAAAATACTGTTTATCAAAGTCAACATGAAAATAGGGATTTGAACGACGACCTAATTACCTCGAATTCATCTGGATGGCCAACTACCCTAATTTCAGACCGTTCTAAGGTATACAAAGGAGGTTCTTGGGCAGATAGGGCATATTGGTTGTCTGCTGGAAACCGCAGGTTCCTTGATGAAGACAAAACAAGTGCAACCATCGGTTTCCGATGTGCTATGGATCGCTTAGGAGGTCAACCTAATTTAAATTACAAGAAAAGGAAACGCTAGAGAATTCCGAACTTTAATTAACTTTGAGTCCCGCACAAGCGGGACTTTTTTATGCAACAACATTTTACTTTATTCTATGAATGTTCGGGGATTTCTACAGATACGCGAACTATTTCACCCGGTGACCTTTTTATTTGTTTAAAAGGGGATCGTTACGACGCCAACGAATTTGCTGAGCAGGCATTATCGCAAGGCGCCAAGTACGTAATTAGTTCGGATCAAGCACGATGTAATTCGGTAAATATCCTGTATGTTGAGGATACCTTAGACTTCTTGCAAGCGCTGGCTAATCATCACCGCAAACAATTTAATATCCCTGTGCTTGGCATTACAGGGAGTAATGGAAAAACCACTACCAAAGAGCTTATAAACGCGGTACTAGAAACAGAACGCAAGGTACTGTGCACCAAGGGTAACTTAAATAATCACATCGGTGTACCCCTTACCCTACTTCGTTTAAATGCTACCCATGAAATCGCGATCATTGAGATGGGGGCAAATAAACCTGGTGACATTGAAGAACTCTGCAACATTGCCGAACCCACCCATGGCATCATTACCAATATTGGCAGTGCACATTTAGAAGGATTTGGAACCTTTGAAGGAGTACTTAATACCAAATTGGCCTTATATCGTGCCATTGAATCGCAAGGCGGAACCCTTTTCTTTAATGCAGATGATCCCGTATTGACTCAACATCTTCCTGAAATCCGTTCCATCAACTACGGCATGAATAGCGCATCACATTGTCAAGGAACATTAACCGAATTAACTCCATACGTCAACTTTCAATATACCATTGATCAGGTAGTTTCACCCGTAATTAAAACCCATTTAATTGGTGCCTATAACCTATCGAATTTTCTAGCGGCAATTTGCATTGGAAATTTCTTTCAACTAACACCAACATCCATACAACACGGACTTGAGAACTACATTCCATCGAACAATCGTTCACAAATTCATAAAACCGAACGAAATACCTTGATTTTGGATTGTTACAATGCTAATCCTTCCAGCATGAGGGCGGCATTGGAATCATTTGAACAAATAAAAAATGAACAAAAACTTGCGATTCTAGGCGATATGTTAGAATTGGGGAGCGTTTCTGACGATGAACATGCGAAAATTATGGCCTTGTGCAACACGCTGTCTATCCCATTTCTTACGGTGGGAAAGGAGTTTGGTCGAATCAACACGGTACGGGATCAGTTTCAGGATACTCAAGCCTTAATTTCATCGGGGTTGCTCGCTCAGTATGCAGAGGCCTTCATTCTAATCAAAGGATCAAGAGGAATCGGGCTAGAGGCACTTATTCCCTTACTTTAACCACCGTATTGCATTAAAAAGGCCTTTAAGAACTCATCCAATTCGCCATTCATAACTCCGTCTACATCCGAGGTTTCTATACCCGTCCGTACATCCTTTACCAATTTATACGGATGCATCACATAATTTCGAATTTGTGAACCCCATTCAATTTTCTTCTTACCCGCTTCAATCTCACTGCGTTTCTCCATGCGCTCACGCAGAACAAGTTCATATAATTGGGAGCGCAACAATTGCATCGCCTTTTCTTTATTCGCTAATTGGGACCGAGATTCTGAATTTTCAATAATGATACCGGAAGGCGCATGCCGCAAGCGAACTGCGGTTTCTACCTTATTTACATTCTGGCCTCCCGCCCCTCCAGAACGGAACGTTTCCCATGAAATATCTGCCGGGTTCACATGAATTTCAATTTGATCATCGACCAAGGGGTAAACATACACCGAAACAAAGGATGTATGCCGTTTGGCGTTGGAATCGAAGGGTGAAATACGCACTAAGCGATGCACCCCATTCTCTCCTTTCAAATACCCGAAAGCAAATTCGCCATCAAATTCGAAAGAAACGGTTTTGATTCCAGCCACATCCCCTTCTTGAAGATTCAGTTCAGTTATTTTAAATCCTTGTTTTTGCGCCCACATTAAATACATCCGCATGAGCATCGAAGCCCAATCGCAACTTTCTGTACCCCCTGCGCCTGCTGTAATTTGGATTACGGCACTGAGGGAGTCTTCTTCGTTGGACAACATATTTTTGAGCTCGAGCTCTTCCACAAACCCACCAAGTTGTTCATACTGTTCTTGCACTTCAGCTGCAGAGGCCCCACCTTCTTTCTCAAACTCTATCAACACCTGAAGGTCATCATAACCCGATTGAATTCGTTTAAATCCTTCTACCCAATATTTCAAGCCTCGAATTATTTTCATTTGGGCTTCTGCCTTTTTTGGATCATCCCAAAAACTTGGATCTTGAGTGCGCAACTCTTCTTCACTTAATTGCTGTGTCTTTTCGGCAATTTTTAAGTAATTATAAATCGTCTGAATCCGCTGCTCTAATTCTTTATTTTGTTCATTGGTCATGTTGCAAAAGTACAAAAGTTAAGTCCTACCCTGTTTGAATCGCCTGATTATATTATTTTTGTAAAAAACTAAAGTCATGAATATACCTGCGAATTTAAAATACACCAAAGAACACGAATGGATTGCCATTGAAGGAGATATTGCAACCATTGGAATTACCGATTTCGCACAGAGCGAGCTGGGAGATATCGTTTATGTTGAAATCGAAACGATTGGCGAAACCTTAGCGAAGGATGAGGTATTTGGATCCGTGGAAGCGGTTAAAACTGTTTCCGATTTATTTATGCCTGTTAGCGGGGAAATTCTTGAATTCAATGGTGACTTGGAGTCTAACCCTGAAGCAGTGAATAAAGATCCATACGGTTCGGGATGGATGATCAAAGTTCAAGTTTCTGACATGGGGGAATTAGACGGCCTCATGGATGCTACTGCATATCAAGACTTAGTTGGATAAAATCAAACTTTTACTCATAAAAAAAGCCCTGACGGATTCGTCAGGGCTTTTTTGTTATGCATCTATTTTCGCGTATTTCGCATTGCGCTCAATGAACTCTCGTCGAGGTGGGACGTCATCTCCCATCAACATGGAGAAAATCTGATCACATTCAGCCGCATTTTCAATGGTAACCTGCCTTAGCGTACGAGATTCTGGATTCATGGTAGTTTCCCATAATTGTTCCGCATTCATCTCTCCAAGACCTTTGTATCGTTGTACATTTACTGAAGACTCGCTTCCTCCCCCTTTCAATTCTTGAATCAATCGATCCCGCATGTCCTCATTCCATGCGTATTCAGACTTTGTACCTTTTTTCACTTGATATAGTGGCGGAGTCGCAATGTAAATATATCCATGTTCGATCAACTCTTTCATATATCTAAATAGGAAGGTCAAGATCAGGGTTTCGATGTGTGATCCATCCACATCGGCATCACACATGATGATGATTTTGTGGTAGCGAAGCTTTTCAAGATTTAAGGCTTTAGAATCATCTTCAGTCCCTATTCGAACTCCAAGTGCCGTGTAGATGTTTTTAATTTCTTCGTTTTCGAAGATTTTATACTGCATCGCCTTCTCTACGTTCAAGATTTTTCCTCGAAGCGGTAGAATCGCCTGAAAATGGCGGTCACGTCCTTGTTTAGCTGTTCCACCTGCGGAGTCGCCCTCAACGAAATAAATTTCACAGGCAGCGGGATCTTTTTCGGAACAATCAGCCAGTTTACCTGGTAAGCCACTTCCGGTTAATACATTCTTGCGTTGAACCATCTCTCTGGCTTTACGAGCGGCGTGTCGAGCACGGGCAGCCAGTATTACCTTTTCAACAATCATACGTGCTTCAGTTGGATGTTCTTCTAAGTAAGCGCTTAACATTTCTGAAACTGCTTGAGAAACGGGTGCGGTAACTTCACGGTTACCGAGTTTTGTTTTGGTTTGCCCTTCAAATTGAGGTTCAGCAACTTTTACAGAAAGTACTGCGGTTAACCCTTCACGGAAATCATCCCCATCAATTTCAATCTTTTCTTTGGCCAACATGCCACTGTCGGTTGCATATTTTTTCAAGGTATTGGTTAAACCGCGACGAAATCCAGAAAGGTGTGTTCCACCTTCGTGGGTGTTAATGTTATTAACATAGGCTTGAATGTTCTCGGTGTACGAAGTGTTGTAAGTGAGTGCCACTTCTACAGGAATTCCCTCACGTTCGCCTTCAAAATAAATTACATCAGCGATAAGTGCTTCCCGATTTCTATCTAAATAAGAGGCAAACTCGCGTAGCCCACCTTCGGAATGAAAACTCACTACATGCATTTTACCGTTCTCGTCTACATTACGCTTATCGGTTAGGTTAATGGTAATGCCTTTGTTCAAGAAGGCTAATTCACGCATCCGCGCTGCAAGGGTGTCGTAATTATATTCTGTGTAATCAAAAATGGAAGCGTCGGGTTGAAAGGTCACCTCTGTGCCTGTTTCAGTGGATTCACCAACTTCTTTTACAGGATACAAGGGTTTCCCGATGTTGTATTCTTGTTGGAATACTTTTCCATCCCTGCGTACAGTTGCCATTAAATGTGTTGAGAGTGCATTCACACAGGAAACACCCACCCCGTGAAGTCCGCCCGAAACCTTGTAGGTATCTTTGTCAAACTTTCCACCGGCATGCAATACGGTCATGACTACTTCGAGTGCAGACTTTTTTTCTTTGGTGTGCATCGCCGTAGGAATACCGCGTCCGTTATCTATAACTGTTACTGAATTGTTTTCATTGATAAATACATCAATTTTGTTGCAATACCCTGCCAGCGCCTCATCGATGGAGTTATCTACTACTTCATATACTAAGTGATGTAATCCCTTGAGACCAACATCCCCAATGTACATCGCCGGCCTCTTTCTTACCGCCTCTAAGCCTTCTAAGACCTGAATATTATCTGCTGAGTAATTATCTCTGTTTTCCGCTTCACTCATACCTTCTGTTTTACTATTTATTAGGATTTAAATTACCTAACAAAAATACGTAAAACCGAGGGCGAAAAGGGACTCCAAACGGAGTAAAACCCCTTAACTTTTCAACAAAATTTCAACGATTTACTTGGATTTTATCCAGGAAATGATTTCGGGGTCATTCGGAGGCGTCGTTGGTGAAATTACACGCACCAAAAATCCGTTTTCATCGATTAAATATTTCTGAAAATTCCATTTCACCTCATTGTCTTCAAGACCATTTTTGGAGAGGCTTGTTAGAAACTCATACACGGGATGCATGTCTTTTCCTTTGACTGAAATTTTAGACATCATAGGGAAAGAAACCCCATAATTTTTGGAGCAAAATGCTGCGATTTCATCATCGGAACCCGGCTCTTGCGCCATAAAATTGTTCGCAGGGAAACCAACAATGACAAAATTAGAATCTTTAAATTCACGATAAAGCGCCTCAAGTTCTTTATATTGAGGAGTTAGCCCACATTTAGATGCGGTATTCACAACTAATATCTTCTTCCCTTTATAAACCGACAAGTTTAAGCTATCACCGTCAATGGTTTGCACGGTAAATTCATGTATAGACTGTTTGTTCATTCCTGGATCGTTTTTAGTTTGATTGCTAACATTGCGTTGACCTGTGCTGCAGAAAGAGAGACCGAAGGCCATAAAAAGTAAACCAATTATTTTCATAACTTCAAAACAAACAATAACCAATTTAGTTTAATTGCGTTTAACATTACATGAGATTTAGTTTTATTCAAACACTTATTTTCATTTCATTTCTATCCGTATTTCATGCGCAGAAAATTAGCGGAAATTGGATCGGCATTTTAACCAATCTCACGCAAGATTCTTCTGAAGCCATTCCAGTACTCTTTAGTCATCAAGTAATTTTAAATTTTTCCAATGGAACCTTCCGCATTGAGGACCATGGGGCGGTACTTCAATATGAAGTGTCGGGTGCGATTACAAACAAAAAAAACTTTACCCTTAACTCGAGTAAATCTCCAATGATTAAACCGAAAGGAGGAGCCTCGGTTCCCTTTAGCTTTCAATTTTTCTTGAATGATTCCAGCGGCTATGTTGAATCGATTTTTAATGCACCAGGAAGCCCCTACCATGGTTACCACCTATACCTTGAGCGCGACATAAAATCCTACGAGCTTGTTGCTACTCCAATCTTGTCGACGGGTATTTCAAAGGCAATGCTATCCAGCATCAAGCAAGGAATTCCTGCCAAGGACAAGCGATTTAAAGAATTGCAACAATTCGAGTTTAATCCGGTATATTTTGGGTACAATGAATTTACAGTAGATAGCAGTTACAACGATTACTTAAAACGCATATGCCGTATATTGAAAAGCCACAGTGATTTACGAATCAAAATAATCGGAAATACCGATGGCGACGGCAGTGAAGCATTCAATTTAGAATTATCTAAAAAGCGCAGCAACGAAATAAAACTCATCTTAATCAGGAACGGGATTCGTGCGGATCGAATGATTGAAGAGTACAACGGAGAATTATTCCCCATCGATTCAAACGAAACCGACGAAGGAAAGCGAAAAAATAGGCGGGTGGATTTTCAGTTTATTTAAGCGCTGATAACCTAGATTCAAGCAAGGCTAATTTCTGCAAGGCATCTGCCTCTTTTTGGCGCTCTACAGCAACCACTTGTTCAGGAGCCCCCGCAACGAATCGTTCGTTTGACAATTTCCCTTGAACAGCGGCAAGAAAACCTTTCGTATATTTAATTTCTTCCAAAATTTTTGCGCGTTCGCCTTCAACATCGATTAACTCTCCGAACGGGATGTAATAGGCTACTCCCTTAACCATAAAACAATGCGCACCGGAAACCTCATCCGCTTGGCGTTTCAGCTCAGATAAATTCCCCATTTTTAGAAGTACCGCATCCAAGGAATTGGAAGTTGTGGATGCTACCACACACGTCAGCTTAACTTTTTGAGCAATATTCTGTGATTTTCTGAAATTTCGAATACCAGAAATAATTTCAAACACCTCATTCATCGCTGTTAGTACATTTTCATTCACAGGGGCAACAAGCGGCCAACTGGATATAATGATATCATCCCCCTCGCCGCGTTCGTTGAGGGTATGCCAGAGTTCTTCCGTAATAAAAGGCATGAATGGATGCAGCATTTGCATCAGTTTTTCAAAGAAAACTTTGGTTTGTTTCAAGGTTTTTAAATCAATGGGCTGCTCGTATCCAGGCTTAATCATTTCCAAATACCATGAGCAGAAGTCATCCCAAATCAACTTATACGTTTCCATCAAGGCATCTGAGATCCTAAACTTATCAAAATGGTCATTGATCGCGATTAAACTCTCATTGAGTCTTTCCTGGAACCAAGCAATGGCATGCGTAGAATGCACCGGTTGATCAAACTCTCTTACCTCCCAACCGGAAACTAATCGGTACGCATTCCAGATTTTATTGGCAAAATTACGCCCCTGTTCACATTGGGAAGTATCGAACGGCAAATCATTTCCCGCGGGTGAAGAGATTAAAATCCCCATGCGGACGCCATCTGCACCGAACTGATTAATCAAATCAATGGGGTCAGGAGAATTCCCCAGCGATTTGGACATTTTACGCCCTAATTTATCGCGTACAATTCCCGTGTAATAGACATTTTTAAACGGGAGGTCTCCCAAGTATTCATATCCTGCAATGATCATTCGAGCCACCCAAAAGAACATAATTTCAGGGGCCGTCACCAAGTCATTGGTCGGATAATAATACCTGATTTCAGGATTGTTGGGCGAAGTAATCCCATTGAATACTGAAATAGGCCACAACCAACTGGAGAACCACGTATCCAATACGTCCTCATCTTGTTTAATGTCGGAAACTGTCTTATCAATACCCATGGATTTAAGCAGGTCGATGGCTTCATTTGCAGATGCTGCAACTACAAAGTCGTTTGCACCTTCGCCGTAGTACCACGCTGGGATTTGGTGCCCCCACCAAAGCTGTCTGGAAATGCACCAATCTTTCACATTTTCCATCCAATGCCGGTAGGTATTCTTGAACTTATCCGGAAAAAATCTAATGTCATCATTCATGACATGATCGAGTGCAGGTTGTGCCAATTCTTTCATCGACAAAAACCATTGCATGGATAATTTTGGTTCAATTACCGCATTGGTTCGTTCTGAAAAACCTACCTTATTGATGTAGTCTTCTGTTTTTACCAAGTAACCTTTATCTTGAAGCTCCATAGAAATCCGCTTTCTACATTCAAAGCGATCCACTCCCTCGTAATGTAAGCCGTGGGCATTTAATGTACCATTTTCATTAAACAAGTCGATGGAAGGTAAATTGAATTTCTTACCAAGCTCGTAATCGTTAATGTCATGTGCAGGTGTTATTTTTAAACATCCCGTACCAAAAGTTGGGTCGACATATTCATCCGCTATCACCGGTACTTTTCGACCAGAAATTGGAACAATAACCGTTTTTCCCACCGCATGTGCATAGCGTAAATCATCCGGATGAACGCACACTGCAGTGTCTCCGAGTATGGTTTCGGGCCGGGTTGTTGCGATCGTCAACCAATCGTCTTCGGTACCCTCAATCTTGTAACGAATATGATATAAGCGAGAATTTACCTCTTTGTATAATACTTCTTCATCGGAAACCGCCGTAAGCGCCTCAGGATCCCA
This sequence comes from Flavobacteriales bacterium UBA958, assembly GCA_002293045.1. Lineage (GTDB taxonomy): Bacteria > Bacteroidota > Bacteroidia > Flavobacteriales_D > Crocinitomicaceae > UBA952. The sequence goes on from DBCM01000067.1 coordinate 20,684, forward strand.
ATTCACCATGCGCACCCCGCGATAAATCTTCCCTTTATTGTGCAGGTCTATGAAGACAGAAATAACGGATTTGGAATACTCGGGATCCATGGTGAAATGCGTTCGCTCCCAGTCACAGGAGGCCCCCAATTTCTTGAGCTGTTCTAAGATAATACCCCCATGTTTATCCTTCCATTCAAAGGCGTGCTTCAAGAATTCCTCTCGGGTAAGATCAGTTTTATTGATCCCTTCTAACTTCAGTTTTTGTACCACTTTTGCTTCGGTAGCAATCGAGGCATGATCTGTTCCTGGAACCCAGCATGCATTTTTCCCCAACATTCGCGCTCTTCGCACCAACACATCTTGTATGGTATTATTCAGCATGTGCCCCATATGGAGTACGCCGGTAACATTTGGCGGGGGGATTACAACGGTGTAGGATTCACGCTCATCCGGGATGGAATGAAAGTAGTTTTTAGCTAACCAATAGGAATACCATTTATTTTCTACTTCTCCGGGAACAAATGTTTTGGGGATTTCCATGACGTTTCTTTGGCGCGAAGATACATATTTTAGCTCAAACAGCTCCGCTCCTTGAACAGTCTATTGTTTCTGCGGCAAGACGTTTCCTCGTATGGTGAGCACCACGGGGGGGGCTTTGTCAGAGGTAACGGTGATGGTTTTAACAAATTCCCCTACACGTTTTGTGTCGTAAGAAACACTAATCGTACCCGACTTTTTCTTTTTAATAGGGTTTTCAGGCTTCTCTGCTGTCGTGCATCCACAACTGGTTTGAACGTTGGTAATGGTAATGGTTTCACCGGTAGCGTTTGTAAACTTAAACTCGAAGAGCTCTTTCGCATCGTAAGGAATGTCTTTACGTTCAATTTCCACCTGATCGAATCTCAATATCTTTTTTGAGGTGGACTGGGCCGAGATAGCAGTACTAATTAGTAGGAGGGAAAATAAAAAAAATGATTTCATGTGCGAGCTTTTAACAAATTTAAGAGAATAGTAACAATCTTCCTCATAATTACCTTTGATTTTTAATTTCTTGCCAAAGCCATTGAATCATGGGATAAGAATCGGCAAGGCATTGTTCTGCAGTGGAGAAATCTACAAAAGCCACCTTGGTAATCCCTTCTTTCGTTTGTGGTTTGAGTTGGTAGTTCGGTTCGGCAGACATCATAAACCACGAAGTTTCTTTGAGAACGATTTTACCTTTCAATGGGTAAAGGTGATGAGTAATGATTGGGGTAAGAGACTGCACCGTTAAATCCAATTGGCCACACTCCTCTACTACTTCTCTCAAGGCTGCCTGCATTGGGTATTCATCGCCATCAATCCATCCTTTCGGGAGATCCCAAACCTTGTTTTTTAGAATTAACAGAAGCTTGTTTTCAGAAAAAACGATGCCCCCCGCCGCCTTAATCGTTCGGAACTGGGCCTTAAATGCTGTAAATGATGTTTGAATACAAAGTTGGTTATTCGCTTGAGCATGAATAGCTTTCCACCACTTCATGGAAGGACGAACGGAATCGCCCGTAACTATTTCACAGTCTTGCTGTTCATAACTACCAAGGAAAAGTTTCATTTTCTCAGTAAAAACGATATAATTTTGTACCATGGTTTATGACAAAGATAGCGCATTGCGCATTGCGGGAGAATTATTACGAATCAAAGCAGTGAAACTTCAGCCGCAGGAACCATTTACGTGGGCATCTGGATGGAAATCTCCAATTTACTGCGACAATCGAAAAACACTTTCATTTCCTACGGTGAGAACATACATTCGCCAGCGTTTTGCAGAAATCGTGGACAAGGAATTTGGTAAACCGGATGTAATCGCTGGAATTGCCACGGGAGGAATCCCACAAGGAGTTTTGGTGGCGCAAGAATTAGGGTTGCCTTTCATATACGTGCGCAGTAATGTAAAAGACCACGGACTTGGGAATTTAATTGAAGGAACCTATGAAGCAGGTCAGAATGTTGTGGTGGTGGAAGACCTCATTTCAACGGGTGGAAGCAGTTTGCAAGGGGTGCAGGCCTTAAAGGATGCGGGCATGAAAGTCAAAGGGCTTGTTGCTATTTTCTCCTATGGATTTCATACGGCAAAGGAAGCGTTTGATCAGGCAGAGGTTCCATTTATTGTTTTATCGGATTATGACCATTTGATTGAGCAAGCTGTGAACTTAGAATACATTAAAGAAGAAGAATTAGATCAACTAAAAAAATGGAGAGAAATCCCCTCTGATTGGACTCCATCTTGACGCATGCACATTCTTAGTGATTCCTTTACGGTTAATTCAACATGCGATGCCATTTTAGGCTATCTATCCTCACCATCAAATCTCGAAAAAATCCTTCCTTCAGAACGTATTCACGCCTTCGAAGCAGACCAAACCCAATGCAGCTTTAAAATTCAAGGGGGCATCACCATTAGCCTTGCGTTTGTGTCACGATCCGAGGCTGGAGTAACGTATAAAAGTGGCCAACAAAGTCCATTTCCCTTTGAATTAAAGATCGACGTAGTACCTTTCGAAAATAAATGTACCGGAAGGCTTGAATTTCAGGGAGAAACATCTCCATTTATAGCAATGATGGCCAAAGGACCTCTGACCGCTTTGTTTAATGACATGGGGAAAAACCTTGTGAGTGAATTTAGATAAGCCACTGGATTTCACCGTGCTTCAGCACAACTTCTTCCTCCTCCGTTTTTAGGACTAAATGTCCCAAATCATCCACTCCTTGAATTGTTGCACTCACCTGACTGCCTCGAATTACAAAGGAATGAAGTTCATTTCGTCGAAACAAACGTTCTTCATAACGTGCCTTCAAGGAATGGGAAACATCACACAAGGCATGATTTGTCGCGAGCGAATCGCAAATGGTCCACAAAAAATCTTCCAATGGCACATGCTTTTTGGTGCATAATTTCATAGAGGTGGCGTTTAATTCGGGAAAAAGCTCTTGATTCAAATTAATCCCAACGCCAATGACCGCGGAATTAATGAATGATCCCTGATTGTTGGTTTCAATGAGTATCCCTCCAATCTTCGACTCTTCTACAAAAAGATCATTTGGCCATTTAATGCGCGCATGTATGCCATATCGGTGCAAGGCATCAACAAGGCTAAGTGCGAACCACCAATTGAGCGTAATTCCCTCTAACAATGCCAAATTGGCAGGATAGTAGATGAATGAGGCGCATAAATTCATCCCGGGGGCAGAATGCCATGAATTTCCGCGTTGACCACGCCCGTTTGTTTGAAAATCTGCCAATACTACTGCTCCTTGTTCCGCAATTCCCTTACTGATGAGATTGGCTGCATAATTGTTAGTAGAATCTACGGATTCAAGTTTGAATACCTGTTTACCAAATTTTAGCATAATTTATTGCCGCAGGGTGTAAAAACCAAAGGTATATTTAAATTAATGAATTAGTTTTGCACCTTGTATAAAAATTAATGGCAAAGAAGAAAAAAGAATTATCGCATTCAGAAATACTAAGCAATTGTATTGTTGAAGGAATGCAAGAAAACAAAGCAAAGGATATTGTTGTTATAGACTTGAGGGCCCTAAGTTCCGCTGTCTGTGATTTTTTTGTGATCTGTTCTGGTGAATCAAGTACCCAGGTGGACGGTATCACGAATGCCATTACACGATTCACCCGTAAAACCATGAAGGAAAAACCTTGGCATACGGAAGGTCAACGAAACAGCGAATGGGTCTTGTTAGATTATGTGGATGTCGTTGCGCATGTTTTTTACAAAGATGCAAGAGGCTTTTATGAAATCGAAGATTTGTGGGCAGACGGTATACGTACAGACATCCCTAACTTAAATTAAGAAGTATGTCAGAAGATAAAAAGAAGAGCGGTTTTTCGGTGTATTGGATCTACGCCCTAGCCGGTGTTGGGTTCATCGCGATTCAATTATTTTACAGTGCAGAATCTCGAATTACAATCGATCGAAAACAAACGCTCTTTGAACTCGTAGATTCCAGCGGTGTTGAAAAAATTACCATCATCAATGACCAACGCGCCAACTTCCAACTGAATGGAAGAGGCATCGAATTGGTTAAAACCTTCAAAAAAGGGGAGTTTCCAAAGATATGGAAACAGCTGAAAAAGGAGCCTTCCATCGAAAAACAAAAAAAGACGGAAATCGTACTTGAGAGCATTGGTGATTTAGGCAATTTTGAAAACAGCTTAGAAAAGGAGCGCGGATTTGAATGTGCAAGAGATACCGAAACCGATTATTTCGGTACCATCCTAGCCTATTTATTACCCTTTGGAATCATTTTCTTGATTTGGTTTTTTGTCATGAGAAGAATGACAGGTGGTGGTGGCTCTGGTGGCGGAGGAGGTCAAATCTTCAATATTGGCAAATCTAAGGCTCAATTATACGATAAAGGCAAATCAACGAATGTTACGTTCAAAGATGTGGCAGGACTTCAAGGTGCAAAAGAGGAAATTGTAGAAATTGTAGAGTTCCTTAAAAATCCAAAAAAATATACCGATATCGGTGCAAAAATACCCAAAGGTGCACTCTTAGTAGGGCCTCCAGGGACCGGTAAAACGTTGTTAGCAAAAGCAGTAGCTGGCGAAGCCAAGGTTCCATTCTTTTCACTGTCCGGTTCGGATTTTGTAGAAATGTTTGTAGGTGTTGGGGCGTCACGTGTTCGCGACCTTTTCAGACAAGCCAAGGAAAAAGCGCCGTCTATCATCTTCATTGACGAAATTGATGCCATTGGGCGTGCCCGAGGAAAGAACAACGGGTTTAACTCAAATGACGAACGAGAAAACACCTTAAACCAATTACTCACTGAAATGGATGGTTTCGGAACCAACAGCGGGGTAATTATTCTTGCGGCAACCAACAGAGCGGATGTATTAGACAGCGCATTAATGCGCGCAGGTCGCTTTGACCGACAGATCTATGTAGACATGCCGGATATAAACGAACGAAAAGAAATTTTCCAAGTTCATTTAAAACCTTTAAAATTAGAAGAAGGCTTGGATATTGATTTCTTAGCCAAACAAACTCCAGGATTTAGCGGAGCAGACATCGCAAACCTGTGCAACGAAGCAGCGCTTATTGCTGCCAGAAAAGAAAAGAAGAAGGTTGCAAAACAAGACTTCCTTGACGCGGTGGATCGTATTGTGGGAGGATTGGAAAAGAAGAACAAGATCATCACTAAAGACGAAAAGAAAACAATTGCCATACATGAGGCGGGTCATGCCACCATTTCTTGGCTCTTGGAATATGCCAACCCTCTCGTAAAGGTTACGATCGTTCCTCGTGGACAATCTTTAGGTGCTGCGTGGTATTTGCCGGAAGAGCGAAGCATTACGACCACCGAACAGTTATTGGATCAAATGTGTTCAGCCTTGGCTGGACGAGCAGCGGAAGAGTTAGTGTTTTCAAAAATCAGTACTGGAGCATTAAGTGATTTAGAAAAAGTAACGAAGCAAGCATATGCCATGGTTTCAATCTATGGCTTAAACAAGCGTGTAGGGAATGTTTCATTTTATGACTCTCAGGGCAGAGATGCCTTTACCAAGCCTTACTCCGATGATACGGCAAAGGTCATTGACCAAGAAGTATCTATGCTCATTGAAAGTCAATACCAACGGGCATTAAAAATACTTGGCGAACACCGAGATAAGTTAGAAGCATTAGCGGAGAAACTCTTAGTTGACGAGGTTATCTTTAAAGAAAATCTCGAAGAAATTTTCGGAAAACGTCAGTGGGAACCGGCGGAAATCGTAGAGGAAAGCCAACCAGCGGTGGAGGCTCCTGAAGATGCTGCACCAACTCCAGAAGACACGAACACGGACGCAACCCCGAATAGCAGTACCGAAGATCCGTCTGAGGATTCCGAGTCAACAACCGATGAAGCGCCGAGTGACCAATAGGGTTTAATCCGTATGAGCAACTTAGGCCTACGAATCATCACTGGAGCCATCCTCGGAATATTAATCCTAGGGTCGGTGTTAGCAGGACCTTGGATTCAGGGAGTTGTTTTCAGTGCGTTTATGATCGTTGGATTGCTGGAGTTCTATCGCATGTGTGACCGTCTTTCGTTCATTCATGTTTCAAAAGAAATGGGCGTATTCATAGGGATTTTCATCTATGTATTACTGTTGGGTATGAGCATTGAACTGCTCCCAATTATTTCTGTAACAGTGATATTTCCGTTGTTTTTTAGTCTAATACTCGTTGAACTCTGGAAGAAACATCCACAACCCTTACTCAACATTGCCGTGTTGGTATTGGGAATTATTTACGTGGTTATACCCTTCTATTTAAGCATTGATTTAAACCTGAGAAACAACCAATACTTACCAAACGTGGCGGGAATGCTGCTTTTAATTTGGACCAACGACACCATGGCTTATTTCGTTGGAAAAAAATGGGGGAAACATAAATTATTCGAACGAATATCACCGAAAAAAACCTGGGAAGGTACTGTTGGAGGACTGCTATTTACCTTACTTTTAGGGTTTATCATCGGGACCTACATCAACCAAGGATTAACATTATTCTGGGTTATTTCAGCGGTAATTATCGGTCCTGGAGCACTGTTCGGTGATTTATTGGAATCCTTGTTTAAACGAAGCCTTCAAATCAAGGACAGCGGAAGTATTTTGCCCGGTCATGGTGGCGTTTTAGACCGCTTTGATGCAGCACTGTTCAGCATCCCTTTCTTTTATTGTTGGTACATGCTCTATTTTTATTGGTAAATTTACCCCATGAGATTTCATAAAGAAGGACATGTTATCATGACCATAGCCACCCTTATTACGGGTGCGTTGATTGCCGCAATTTGGGTTTTACTTGGGACTTCGATTGTTTGGCTTAGTATATTTTTAGCGCTAATTCCGCTGGTTTTTTTAATCTTGGTAGTGCAATTTTTTCGTGTGCCGAATCGAAAAATAGCAGGGAATTCATCCGAAGTAATATGTCCGGCTGATGGAAAAGTTGTTGTGATAGAACGTGTATTTGAACCGGAATTCATCCAAGAAGAATGCATACAAATTTCCATTTTCATGTCTCCTTTAAACGTGCATGCGAATTATGCTCCGATTGCGGGGCGCGTGGTATACACCAAACATCATCAAGGGAGTTACTTAGTAGCTTGGCATCCTAAAAGTTCAACAGAAAATGAGCGATCTACGCTGGTACTGGAAACGGATACAAAAAAACAGGTATTAGTTCGGCAAATAGCCGGCGCTGTTGCCCGCAGAATTTGCTTCTATGCTCGCCAAGATTACGCCTATCAAAAGGGTGAGGAATTTGGATTTATCAAATTTGGATCGCGCGTTGACGTTTTTATACCCTTAGATGCTCAGATTCAGGTGCACATCGGTCAAAAGGTTAAAAATCGTGAAGATATTCTTGCAATCATTTAATTTCATTACTTTTAAAAAAAAATATACCATGAAAAAATTAGTATTAGCTGTTGCCTTGGTTACCATGAGCGGTTCCCTTGCTTCCAAAGTTTACGCTGCACAAACTGGCGTTAAAATGGAATTCAATGATGATGACAAAAAGAAAAAGAAAAAGAAAAAAGGAAGTTGCTCTAGCACTGAACAAAAGAAATGTTGTTCAGGTTCTACTCAGAAGTCTGGATGTGGCGATAAGCACTAAGCAAGCACAATCTAACAAAAAAGGGGCCTAGGCCCCTTTTTTATTACTCAAAAATCTCATGGTAGGCTTGACTATATTTTTCAAGGATTACCTTACGTTTCAATTTAAGTGTTGGCGTTAATTCATTGCCTTCAATCGAGAATAAATCCGGTAAGAGCTTAATTTTTTTAAGCTGCTCCCAATTCCCCAAATTGGCATTTACTTTTTCTACCTCTTCAAATATTCGTTTATAAACAGTTGGGTCGGCGATTATTTGTTCATTGCTCTGGCCCTCAAACGAAAGCTCATGCCGCTTAGCCCAAGCGCGTAAAAATGCATAATCTGGAACAATGAATGCGGCAGGGAACTTTTGATTTTCCCCAATTACCATGGCCTGCTCAATAAAACGTGATTCTTTCAAGGAATTTTCAATCGCTTGAGGGACGATGTATTTCCCTCCGGATGTTTTAAAAATTTCCTTTTTACGATCGGTAATTTTAAGGAACTTTCCTTCAATAAACTCACCAATATCTCCGGTTTTAAGCCACCCATCGGCATCAAAGACCTCCTTTGTAGCGTCTTCATTATTATAGTATCCCATCATAACATTCGGGCCCTTCACTAAAATCTCACCGTCCGAAGCAATCATTACCTCAACGTCATCGATTAAGGCACCAACGCTCCCAAAACGAATCCCGCGTTGAAATGAATTCACTGAAATCACTGGGGAAGTTTCTGTCATTCCATATCCTTCAAGAATAGGAATGCCCGCCGCAAGAAAAATTCGCGATAATCTGGGCTGTAAGGCGGCGCTTCCAGAGGCAATAGCGCGTACATTTCCACCCAAGGCTTCTTGCCATTTTTTGAAAATCAATTTCCTAGCGATGCCAAGCTTAAGATAATACCACGAACCTTTACCCGTTTGCTCGTATTCTTCCGCTAATCCTACCGCCCAAAAAAACAGTTTTTTCTTCACCCCTGTTAAATCCTCCCCTTTCGCGATAATCTTATCATATACCTTCTCAATCAGGCGAGGAACTGCACTGAACACGTCGGGCTGAACCTCTCGAATATTATCTCCAATGGTTTCCATGGACTCCGCAAAATAAATCGAAGCTCCGATATACATATACAAGTAGTGCAACATTCGTTCGTAAATGTGACACACTGGAAGAAAGGATAATACCTTAGAGGACTGATCTGCAGGGATAGGTTCTTCGCATGCCAGAACATTAGAAAGTACATTCTGGTGAGAAAGCATCACCCCCTTCGGGTTTCCTGTTGTTCCTGACGTGTAAATAATGGTTAGTAAGTCTTCAGGTCTCACCTGATCCATTCGTTCCTGTACCATCAATTCACTCACCTCATGAGTGAGCTCAAACAAGGTATTCCAAGAACGTACCTCGTTCAACTCATCAAAGGCATAAACTTCCTTTAAGGTGGTCAGTTGAGGTTTTACTTCTGTGATTTTGTCCGCAATTTCTTGGTTCCCAACAAACATGTAAGCCGCCGAACAATCGTTCAAAATAAAGGCATAATCTTTGGCTGAAATGGTTGGATAAAGTGGTACTAGCACCGCACCCACTTGTTGGACGGCGATGTCTAATATATTCCACTCATATCGATTTGTAGATGCCACAGCAACGCGATCACCGCTGGAAATCCCCAAATGAACTAGGGCTTTGGAAAGCCGCATGGAGCGGTCTAAAAAATCCTTCGTAGAAAGTGCTTGCCATTCGCCATTCACCTTCGTATTGAACATATGTTCTTGTGGAAAATTCTTTAACTGATGATAGGGTACATCAAATAATCGATTCAACATATCAAAAAAATTTAGTTAGTATTCACTTGAAATGCTTGGCAAATCTTAATGATTTAAAGCATTTAACTTCTCGAGAAGCATTTCGGATTTCTGATCAAAGTCGCTAACAATCGCTTTAAAATCTGCTTTTGTTTTCCCTGAATTCATGCGTGAAAGCAACTCGTTGTAGGTAGAAATCACCTCTTCAATTAAGCCCTCTGCTGCTTCCGCTTTATCGTCGTTAACTTCCTGTACATAGATACACTCATCAATCACATCAATGATCATTGCATTGATTTGTTTTTTTAACGTTCGTTTATTTGCCATCGTGTGTTTTTTCCAAATATATTCATTTTAATCATACCAAAGCGCCCGAAGTAAATCGCTACTTTTGCACTGTGGATCAAATCATAACTTTAAAGAAAGGAAAAGAAGCCTCCTTGCTCAGAAAACATCCATGGGTATTTTCAGGGGCAATTGCTTCGAACTGTGAGGCATTCGAAGATGGAGAACTGGTTTCTGTACACGGATGGAATGGCGCCTTTTTAGCCAAAGGGCACTTTCAGCACGGATCAATCGCCATTCGGATTCTATCTTTTAGCAATGAGGAACTCGACCAAGCATTTTGGAACTCCCGTTTACAAGGAATGATTGAGTTGCGAAAAAGTCTGGGTTTATTATCGCAAACTAATTCCATTTTTAGAATTTGCCACGGTGAAGGAGACGAATTGCCTGGATTAATCATAGATTATTATACGGGAGTCGCGGTCATTCAATGCCACTCTATTGGAATGGTACAACATCTCAAGGAAATAACAGAAGCGCTGAGAATTACCCTTGGGGATTCCTTAAATGCCGTCTACCATAAATCTTCAGAGACCTTACCAAAAAGACACGAGGTGCGCGACGAATACTTGTACGGACAAGCGGCAACGCCACACCATGCCATAGAAGATGGAATCACCTATGCCATTGATTGGGTTCATGGACAAAAAACCGGATTTTTTATTGATCAGCGAGATAACCGGACCTTACTGGGTCAATTATCTAAAGGAAAAAAAGTGCTCAATGCATTTTGCTACTCCGGCGGATTCAGTTTACAGGCCTTAAAGCACGGCGCAACCTTGGTCTATTCCTTAGATAGCTCACAGAAAGCCATCGCCTTGGTTGCTGAAAATGTTGCGATTAATGGATTTGAAGACCGACATGTTTCTGTGGTGGCAGATGCAATGGAATTTATGAAAGATTTACCGGAAGCCTTTGATATCATCATTTTGGACCCACCTGCCTTTGCGAAGCACCTAGACAAAAAGCACAAAGCGGTACAGGGATATAAGCGGTTAAATGCCCATGCACTGAGACAAATAAAACCCGGTGGGATGTTGGTTACTTTCTCTTGCTCTCAAGTCATTGATAAGGCTTTATTCAATCACACCATCATCTCTGCAGCGATTGAATCTCGGAGAAATGTAAAAATACTTTATCAACTGCACCAACCAGCGGATCACCCAATCGGTGCATTTCATCCAGAAGGTGAATATCTAAAAGGGTTAGTGGTTTATGTCGAATAACTTATTGCCCCTCTCCTACCGCTCGATTCTAGGGGTAGCTTTGCCCATGATGGTATCCGGTTTTATTCAATCCATCGTGTTGATTACAGATTCTGCGTTTATCAGCAGATACAGCATAGCAGGATTTGATGCCGTTGGAAATGCGGGCTTAGCCTACATCACCTTTTTCATGATGTTGCTCGGAATGTCAGATGGCGCGCAAATACTCATGGCGAGAAGGATTGGTGAATCACGCTCCGATCAGCTTGGAAGAATCCTCAATGCTACCTGGCTAACCCTTGGCGTGCTCGCCCTGTTGTTCTTCGCAATCCTCACCCTTTACATTCCATCTTGGATAAGTGCTTATTCACGCAACCACGAGGTTGCATCCCTTCAGGGTGAATATATACAGCACCGTTCGTTCGCCCTATTTTTCAGCATGATTACCCTTGGCTTTCAAGCCTTCTACCTTGCACGAGGAAAATCATGGGTGGTATTAATTGCTGCAGTACTCACCGCCAGTACCAACATTATTTTTGATTACCTACTTATTTTTGGGGTGGGGGTCTTTCCTGAAATGGGTGTTGCTGGTGCGGCTACCGCATCAAGCATTGCTGACGGCGTGGGCATGGTATTTTTACTTTGCTTCACGCTCCTTTCCTCAGAAAATAAAGCCTACCATCTTTTCAGTTCCATCAAGGGGATTTGGATTGAATTGAAGGAATTAATCAGCCTAGGAACCCCGCTCTTAGTTCAAGGGTTTTCCTCCCTCTTTACATGGACCCTCTTTTTTACATGGATCGAACAAATGGGGAAATACGAACTCACGGTATCCCAAAACATTCGTTCCATTTATTTTCTGGCCTTCGTTCCCATCTGGGGATTTGCAGGAACAACCAAAACCTACATTTCCCAATACATTGGCGCGGCCAAGCAAGAAGAACTGCCACGGATACAGCGTCGGATTCAATGGCTAACTTTGTTGTTTATGATGTTCAGTTTTCACGGCGCCATTTTTTATCCCGAAACTATGATTTCATTGATTAATCCGCATGAGGAGTACCTAAAAGAAAGCAGTTCAATTCTGAGACTCGTTACTGGTTCCATCCTGCTGTATGCGATGGTTTCAGTTTATTTTCAAACCATTCATGGCAGTGGAAATACCCTCGCTTCTATGACCATTGAATTCATTTCCGTTGGAATCTATACCTGCAGCGTTTACCTGTTTATTAAAGTATGGTCCTTTGATATTTACCACGTTTGGACCGTAGAATATATTTACTTTGGAACCATGGGGCTCTTGTCTTATTTATATTTGAAGTTATTTTCTTGGAACAATAAACGCATTTAAATGGGATTACGCATCGTATTTATGGGAACCCCGGAATTTGCAAGCCATATGCTTGATGGTTTAATTTCGTCAAATCATACGGTAGTTGGAGTGGTTACTGTGGCGGATAAACCTGCAGGACGAGGGCAGCAGCTTAGATCAAGTGCTGTTAAAGTGAGGGCCAGCGAAGCTGGTATTCCAATCCTACAACCTATTTCCTTGAAGGACGAAGCCTTTTTGTCGGAATTGCGTGCATTTAATGCCGATGTATTTGTGGTTGTTGCATTCAGAATGTTACCTGCACTGGTTTGGCAGATGCCTTCCAAAGGAACCATAAACCTCCATGCCTCTCTCCTACCCGCCTATCGCGGTGCTGCACCAATCAATTGGACAATCATTAACGGAGAAACCAGGACGGGATTAACAACGTTTTTTATTAACGAGGCGATAGATTGCGGAGCAATCCTAAACCAGTGTTTTATCGAAATTACACCTGGATTAACGGCTGGAGCATTACACGACCGCATGCTTGACCCGGGAGTACACTTAATCAAAGAGACCTTGGAAGCCATTGAATTTAACCGAACACAATCCATTCCTCAAGCAAGTAGTGGCTCCGAAAAAGAGGCTCCGAAACTCACAAAACTCAATACCCGAATAGACTTTTCCCTCACAGGTACAGAAATCACAAATTTCGTGAATGGATTAAATCCATATCCAAGCGCGTATTGCATCTTAAAACACATCCCTACACAGCGTATGATGAATTTTAAAATCTTTGGCGGCATGTTTATCGCAGACGAACACCCTCGCGAGGGGCTTTCTTCGGGTAAAGATGGATTACTCTTCCCGTGTAAAGATGGCTATTTCTGTGTGCAAACCCTTCAAATGGAAGGAAGGCGCGGTATGAGTCATAAAGAATTCTTAGCCGGCAACGACATAAGGCAATTTGAAGTAAGTGTATGATCTTTTTTCGACTTGTTGTATTGTTAACTTGAAATAGTATTATTTTTAGCCTTGAATGTCAGATTTCAAATCAAATAGAAAGGAACTTGATGAAGAGTTAGAGAAATTCATGCGCTTGCTTGAAGATTTACTTCCTCATTATCATCATTTGCTAAAAAAAGAACCGCTCACTTCGGAAGAGCTGAAGCGCTTAGGAGAAATTGAACATTACTTAATTGGTGTAAACGCCAAGATTCTTGAAATTAAAAAACGCTTAGAGCAGGACCTGTTTGGGCAATCTTTAGATGTTTATTACAAAACTAAACGAGATGCGATTTCGGGAAATCCACATGCTAAATTAAAATTAGAACGGATGAGGGATTCTTTTTCAGAAGCGCTGCAGGGAGGTGAAATCTTCAATTTCAATTGATTTCTTAAGATTTCTTAAGAATCACTAACTTTGACCATGGTTAATACTACACAACCGATGCGAATTGGGGTGATTGGAAGTGGAAGCTGGGCCACCGCATTGGTTAAGCTCTTTGCTAACAATCAACCCGTAATTCATTGGTGGGTTCGTTCTGAAGAATCCATTGCTCATATTCAAGCTTTTAAACACAATCCGAAATACCTGCAATCTGCGGAACTCCATGTTACTTCTTTGAAGTTGAGTAGCTCCTTAACCGAAGTAATTACAGCAAGTGATTGTTTGGTGGTTGCTGTTCCTGCAGCATTCATTCATGAGGTTTTCCAGCACATTGATCCCCAAGTTTTTGAAGGAAAACGAATTATCTCAGCGGTTAAAGGCATTATTCCAGAATTCAATGCCATCCCTGCACGTTATTTTCACAAAACGTTTGGAATCCCCTACTCAGCCATTGGAATTATCTGCGGGCCCTGTCATGCAGAAGAGGTTGCTTTGGAGCGGCTTTCGTATTTAACCGTGGGGTGCGATGATCCCGTTCTTGCAGAGTATGTGGCGCAATCACTGCGCTGTCGATATATAAAAGTAACGGTCAGCGAAGATTTATTTGGCGCTGAAATTTCTGCCATACTCAAAAACGTGTATGCCATTGCCTCGGGAATTTGTGCAGGACTCGGCTACGGGGACAACTTCCAAGCAGTACTTGTATCCAATGCCATTCAAGAAATTGAGCGGTTTATTGACGTAGTAAATCCCGTACATCGCGATGTAAAAAACAGCGCCTACTTGGGGGATTTATTGGTAACGGCCTATTCTAAATTCTCCAGGAACCGAACCTTTGGGTTCATGATTGGAAAAGGATATTCCGTAAAAACGGCATCCCTTGAAATCGGTATGATTGCAGAGGGGTACTATGCGACCAAAAGTCTCATGGAAATAAATGAAAAATTTCAGGTTGAATTACCCATTTTAACCGCTGTTTTTCAAATCATCTATGGCAATCGATCTGCCCGAAAAACCATGCAAGAATTAGCAGAAAAACTCAGTTAGCGATGAAGGTATTTAAATTTGGGGGAGCCTCGGTGAAGGATGCAG
>DBCM01000005.1 GCA_002293045.1 Flavobacteriales bacterium UBA958
CGAAAGATCCGTGGTAAGCATGGTTGGTTTAAGACGTTTGGTTGAGTCAAATGCATGAGGCACAATTTCAGGCGCATCTTTCGCAACCCACTGATGTGCACCCGCCGGACTTTTCGTGAGCTCCCATTCATAGGCGTAGAGCATGTCAAAATAACCTGAACCCCACTGCGTTGGGTTTGGTGTCCAAGTTACTTCTAGTCCTGAGGTGATGGCATCAGCGCCTTTTCCTGATTTGTAGGTACTGTTCCATCCGAACCCTTGCATTTCAATCGGTGCTGCTTCCGGTTCTGGACCTACATTATTTGCAGGACCTGCACCGTGTGTTTTACCAAAGGTATGCCCGCCAGCGATCAAGGCTACGGTTTCTTCGTCGTTCATTCCCATTCGGCCAAAGGTTTCTCGGATATCTTTCGCTGCAAGAACCGGGTCAGGATTTCCATTAGGTCCTTCCGGATTTACATAGATTAATCCCATTTGTACTGCCGCCAATGGATTTTCCAATTGTCTTCCTTCGCTGTAGCGTTGGTCGTCTAGCATTTTTTTCTCAGAACCCCAGTAGATGTTGCTTTCAGCTTCCCATACATCGGCTCTTCCGCCGCCAAATCCGTAGGTTTTAAACCCCATACTTTCCAGGGCTACGTTCCCAGCCAATACCATAAGGTCAGCCCAGGAGATTTTATTCCCATATTTTTGTTTGATGGGCCATAGTAATCGACGTGCTTTATCTAAGTTTCCATTGTCAGGCCAGCTATTTAAAGGAGCAAACCGTTGTTGTCCTTCCGTTGCTCCGCCGCGACCATCCGCAGTCCGATAGGTTCCTGCACTGTGCCAAGCCATACGAATGAAAAAAGGACCATAGTTCCCGTAATCTGCCGGCCACCAATCCTGAGATTGGGTAAGAACCGCTTTGATGTCATTTTTTAGGGCGATGTAATCCAAATTTTTAAACGCTTTCGTGTAGTCGAAGCTTGGGTCCATCGGGTCGGATAGGCTAGAGTGTTGACGTAAGACGCTTAAATCTAATTGATTAGGCCACCAATCTTTATTAGTATTGGGGGTGGTTGGCTTACTTCCATTCAATGTCTGAGTTGGTGAGTTTTGCTCTACCATAGGCTGAATTTCTTGCACAGCAGCCGTTGGCGTATTCGCGGGTTTGGAGTCAAAATTGAACGGACATTTGCCTTGACCAAAAAGCAATGCAGAAGAGAGTAAACTTAAGATGAAGGTTGTTTTTTTCATGGCTTAGTAATTTTCTCAAAGTTAAATTCAATTGGTCTTTAAATTACATTGATAATGTTTATAGGAATGATGATAATATCTATGCTTTTTCGAAAAAATACCTGCGAAATATTATTCACTATTGAACAATATGTGCGTATTGATTGTCCTAAAAACGCTGATTAAATATTAACTTCGTTAAATGCTTGCAAGATATATTCCATCAGGCCTTCGGGGAACAATCAATCGTCAAAACTTTTTTGAAGGATGGTTTCAGAAGATTTATTCCATGGAGCATCAGGCCTCAGTAGTAATTATTTACGGTTATGCCACACAAAATCCGCCTGATCGATTTGGATTCATTCAAATTTTAGTCCCTGGTGAGAATCCGCAGTGCTATTATTTTCCAAAACAAGAAGTAAGGATGGATCCAACGAATCATATCGTTCGTATGGGGAAAAATCTGCTTTCTACCCAAGAAGTGTTGATTTTTACGGAATTGTTTCAAATCAACCTGAGAATGTCGGTAACATACCCGATTCGAGGCTTAAAAAATTCGATGGGGTATACCTATTACATTCCAAACCTGCCGTGCTATCATGCGGTTTTAAATCCAGCCCATTTGGTCTCTGGAAGTATTGAATACCAAGGTAAATCAATATTACTCAGCAATGAACGCGGTTATTTAGAAAAGAATTGGGGGACTTCCTTTCCTCAAAACTATCTTTGGCTTCATGCGCTTGATCCAAGCGATTCTGGGGTAAGCGTATTGTTTTCATATGCCTCCATTGAATGGATGGGAAAATCGTTTGACAAGCACGTGGGACATATACGTTTTCGTGGAATAGAAATAGATCTTAGAGAATTACGGCAAGTAGAAATCCGGTGCAATAAGAAATCGCCTTCGGTATATGTTATATCGTTGATCAGTAAAACGGTTTCCTTGGTTATTGAAGTGATATCGGTAAAACAAGTCATGTTTAAGGGGCCGAATTATGGGAAATTATCCCGTGATATATTACACCATGCAGATTCAAAGATATTCGTAACGCTAACATCAGAAAGCCACCACGAATCCTTCCAGTTAATTGGTAATTTCGAGGATATTGGCTCCTTGTTCATGCCATAGTCTTAAGTAGAAACGGCCACTATCTTTTTTACCCATGTTGGATTAAGCAGTTCTTCTGCCAGGAAGTGGGCAAGGCTAATTCGATTTAGGGTTTTATCATCCGTAAAAAAATACTCGGTAGCACGAACTTGCTCAGGTGTTTTTCCGCTGGTTAAGTAGGGGGGACGAACTATGGTGTAATTTACCTTGGAATCAATAATGCGTTGTTCCATGATGCGCATGTCGTGATACATATTTTTAAGAAAAAATGGCTTTAAAATACGTTTAAAAAAGAAGCCGTCATTTGGATTATCGACCACACCACCGCTTGATATCCAAAGAATTCTAGAGGGTTTACTATATTGAGCCTCCCGTAAAATGAACGTTGCGGAATCGCTGTATAACGTAGTTACTTTCCTAGCTTTTAACAGTCCAGATGCTCCAATAAAGGAAATCCATACATCTGCATTCGAAATGCGTTCTCGAATTTTCTCCAGCTGTGAAATCGCATAAGGGAGATAATTTACTGAGGCATGTTGGTATAACTCATCTGAATTTGAACGAATTAATCCGTATATTTCATGCGAATCAGTTGAAGTAAGTTGTTGAATCATTAATTGAGCTGTGGGGCTGTTGGCACCGAATACAATAATTTTCATAGCAATAATTTTATGGCTAAAACATGAATTGAGTAACTTTGTTCAACATTGAACTAAAAAAATATGCACGAACACTTCCTCATAGATATTTTGAATTTTACTTCTGACAGCGATGAAACAAAACAGGCATTAATTCATTGGTTTTGGGGGAATATTGAACGGAGGCGACGCATTCTCTTTAAATTTTATTTCAAGGATTTTCCATTTACTACTATGGATGAATATGCTTTATTAAATTTCATATCTATAAACGAGCATGTAACACTTACACGAGCATCGTCTTACCTGTATTTAGAGCGCAGCACCACCAGTGAAATGTTTAAAAGGTTTTGTGCGAAGTCAATTACTAAGGTGGATACTGATCCTACGGATGGTCGCATTAAGTACTATTCACTCACGGATAGTGGGGCCCAAATTGTAAAAGATGCAAATCAAAAGATGAAAGAAATGAATTCCTATTTATTCCAGAATTTGGCGGATAATGCGGTGTTTTTAGAGGAATTAAAAGGGGTTTATCAGGTGTTGAATGAACGCCTTAAAACCTAATTCATTCCGTGCATAATGGAAATTAAAAGGCTTAGGATTAAAATTCTTTTACTCCTCTAGTGCACAAGGTGCAATTGGAAAGGGCTTTCCACGGACTGGTAGTAAATCCTCCCATGGTACTTCCGAAATATTTGGACCAAGCAGTTCCGTTTCCAAGGGTAGAGGACCAATAATCACGGTTGTCGAATCCGATCAAGGAAGCCTTGGAGCTATATATTAATTCAAGTTCAGTTTTTGTGGGTAAACGCCACCCTTCACCGCCTTCGCTATATGCTTCAACGAGCGCCTTAGAATCGTTCCAATTCTTGTGCATGGCAAACGTAACTTGATCAGTTTTTGCAACCACTAAGCCATGTTCTTTGGTTTCATCTACTTGAATCACAATGCCTCCGAATGCCTCCTCTCCTATAGCATAGGTTTTCGTTTCATTCTTTTTACATGCTGTGGCTAATAAAATAAGAGCGAATAAAGGAATTAGGTGTTTCATGGTGTATATTTTAAGTAAATATAAGCATCTACAGCATTATCTCACAAGTCTCTGGAATAAATTCAACAAACTTCACAAGAGGGTGGTTCTTTAGAGCATTAAATATAGCAAGTATATCCGATAGCCTATTCGAATTTACAGAAACAATAAACGCATAATCTAAGCTGCCTCCCTCCAAGCGGATTCCAGGGATATCGTTCATTACTTCATTAATATCCTGTTGCGCTGTACGTCGGTCAAAATGCACATTTAGCATATTGGAAAGAACAAGCGTCGAGGTATCTTTATCTGTGACCAGAATTGCATCATAACCTACATGTTTATATCCTAACCTTTCTCCTTTTTTTAAAAAACGGCTTACCTGAGCCACGGGAACCCCGTAAAACGCGCACATCGATGTACTCCAAAATTCCATCGGGAACCCAAGGTCCTTGAACCGTTTCAATGCCGGTAAATCTGGATTCTCCACAAAGAATGTAAACACATTCTTACAGATGCTAAGTTGACTATTCAAGGTGTCGTAGCCAACGATATGACGATAGGGTAGTGAATAATACCTTCGGATATCCCCGTGCACTTCAATACGTGCTTTGTCTTTATTCGGTTCTTGCGTTTTGAGCGCTACCTGTGGATGCGTGGTCTTGTTTTCCTGCTTCCTGAATGCTGGTTTTTCCAGCGTGGTTTTGGTGTTTTTTGGTGATGGACTACATCCAATTACCACGGCGAATGCAAGGCAATTGAACACAGAATTTACGCAACTCATCGGGCTATTTTATAGAAAACTTCGTGTAAATCGAATAGCTTAATTTTATCTTCTGAAATTCAATTTCAGGTTCTTTATCTATAGAATCAAACGCTGTAACTCCCGGAATATAGTTAAGGACTTTATTCGGCATGCGTGCAATGTCTTGTCGTGTTACGGTGCTGTTTTCTGTTTCACTAATGATCAAGGCCTTGCCTGTTTCTTGTCCAATGGCATTTAATAAATAATCTGATTTCTCTTTAGCCGCTTTGATTGCTTCAATTCGCACTTGCTTTCTTAAGCTATCGATGGCAGAATGGCTCACATGATCAATGTATCCATCTTGGATTTTCATTTTTTCTAATTCTTGAAATACCTTACCTACGGTTGTGGCGTTGCTCACCTTGAGTTGATATTCTTTTTTCGTGAGTACATCGCGTTTCTGCCAGCTCACTTTTACATAATCAGCATTGGCATCAGCCACAGAAAGGTTGGAGATCGGAATGCTTAAGGTAGTAAGCGCTTCGCGCAGTTGTTTTTCCTGCGCTTCAATGCTAAGCTTTTCTTTATTTTCCATCCGCTCCCGCAAGGTGATTCCGATGTAAATTTCATTTGGAATTACTTCCTTTTCTGCATAGCCATTGACTTCAATGTAGGGGATTTCATCTGTGGGTTTCGTTTGACTATAATGAATCGTGTAAAAAAATGAAATGCATAGAATTGCAAGGATGGATTGATGTGTTTTCATCTGAGTTAATTTTAAGTTCACCCAAAGATACAGGTTAACTCAAGTTAGGTTCAGTTTCGCTTGAATTTCATTTCATATTTATCGAGCTTCGGAGCGAAAAATCATCGCGCGTTAACTTTTTAATTCAAGCCTTTTTCTGCCAACGCAATTCCGGTGTAGTTGTTAGTTTGGTTCACCAATTCCTCTGGAGTTCCTGTGAATACAATCTTTCCACCGCCTTCACCACCTTCCGGACCAATATCGATCACATGGTCTGCGGTTTTAATAATGTCTAAATTGTGTTCAATCAC
>DBCM01000161.1 GCA_002293045.1 Flavobacteriales bacterium UBA958
TGGTACCGCCACCGGATCAATTACCGTTAATCCAACTCCGGTATTAACCGTAAATAGTCCGACAATTTGTGACGGACAAAGCGCGACACTTACAGCAACTAGTTCTGTTCCGGGAGGCACATTTACTTGGAACCCAGGAGCCGCAGCAACAAATTCCATCACAGTTAATCCCCTAACAACCACCTCATACACGGTGAATTATTCCACCCCAGCGGGCTGCTCTGCTACTGCAGTAACTTCGACAGTTACGGTGAACCCAACACCCAGTGTTAGTGTAAATAGCGCAACGATATGTTATGGTCAGACATCCACGTTAACCGCCACACCCACGGTTCCTGGGGGTACGTATACTTGGAGTAATGGCGGCAGTACGCAAAGCATCAACGTAAATCCTTCCACAACTACAACCTACACGGTAAATTATAGCACTGGAGCTGGATGCGCAGCGCCTGTAGCATCCGGAACCGTAACTGTGAATCCAACGCCAACAATCACCGCAACGAGCGCCACCATTTGTGCTGGCCAGTCCGTAACTCTAAATGCTTCCACCAATACTCAAGGGGGTACGTTCACTTGGAATCCCGGAGGGATCATTGGCAGTACCCTAACGGTGAGTCCGCCAAATACAACAGCCTATACCTTGAGTTATGTAAGCGGTGCCGGTTGTGTTTCGAACAATACAACAGGTACTGTAACCGTAAACCCAGTGGCTATAGTAACGGTCAATAGTGACACCATTTGTGATGGAAATTCGACAACACTAACAGCAACTCCAAGTGTTCCTGGCGGTACATTTTTATGGAATAATGGTGCAACCACGCCATCCATTACGGTATCCCCAAACACTACTACCACATACACAGTAGATTATACAAGTGCAGCGGGATGTTCAAGCGCTCAAGCCATTGGCGTTGTAACGGTAAATCCAAGTCCTGTGGTCACCGTGAACAATGCCACCATTTGCAGTGGTCAAACCGCAAATTTAACTGCTGTTTCTAGCCTTCCCCTGGGAGTGTTTACGTGGAACCCCGGAGGATTAACCACCCCATCAGTTCAGGTTTCACCCGGCCAAACCACCAGCTATACCGTTACGTTTAATAGCAATTTAAATTGCCCGAGTGCACCAGCAACAGCAATTGTTACCGTGAATCCAACGCCAACGGTTACTATTGTAGACGATACCATCTGCAATGGCAGTAACGGCACCTTAAATACCAGTGTTTCTGTTCCCGGAGGGACCTACTTATGGTCTCCAGGAGGAAGTACTGCCCAGAATTTAACTTTAAGTCCAAACACAACTACCAGTTATTCTCTCGTATACAGCACCGGTGCAAATTGTAGCAGTGCCGCAGTCACGGGTATCATAACGGTAAATCCTATTCCAACGTTATTCACCACCCTAGCCTCAGCAACGCTTTGCAGTGGAGATGCGGTTTCAATTGGATTAAATTCAAACGTTCCAGGAGCAATTATTTCATGGACCAATGCGCCGAATCAGGTTCTTGGAAGCAATGCAGGGACAGGTCAGACCATCAATGAGGTATTGACCACCGCCACACAAGCCACAGGAACTACCGCATACACCATAGTTTCCACAGCGAATAATTGCAGCAGTATCCCTCAAACGATTACAGTTACGGTACATCCTATACCAAACCTTACCGTAAATAATGACACTATATGTCAAGGCCAATCGTCTACGGTCTCTGCAATTCCAGATGTTCAAGGAGGAACCTTTTTATGGTCAAATGGCGCACAAATCACTCCTTCAATTTCCGTGACGCCAGCTACTACTACCACATATAATGTACTTTACGACTTTAATGGGTGTATAACTACAGCGAGCGGAACCGTGGTGGTGAATCCAGTCCCAAGTGTGACTTTGAATAGCGGGAGTATTTGTTTTGGCGACTCTATTGTACTCACTGCTAATCCGAGCGCACCAGGTGGAATTTACACGTGGAGTCCTGGGGGAGTTGGACCTCAGAGTATTACTGCGAATCCGGGGATAAGCACCAGTATTTCTGTAGCTTACACCTTGAATAATTGCAGCAGTCAACAGGCTACAAGCAACATTACAGTAACCCAATTACCGACCATAATCATGGACGATACCACCATTTGTCAAGGACAATTGGCAACGATGACGGCTATTCCAAGTCAAGGTGGTGGTACGTTTGATTGGTCTCCGGGCGGACCAGGACCACAAACGGCAAGCCTTTCTCCAAATGATACGATGCCAATAACAGTAACATACACGGTAAACGGGTGTTCAAGCACTCCAACTACTGCGATGATTAACGTTAACCCCTTACCCATCTCCAACGTGATTACTCCTGCAATTACTGGATGTACACCCCTCAACTATCTGTTCGAGGCAGATACAACCCAAGCAAGTGATGGCTACAGTTGGAATGTGAATGGAAGTGTGTTGAATGGCAGCAGTGTTAGCGGAATTGCAATGAGTGGAGGTTGTCAATCGATATCACTTACAAATACATTAAATGGATGCAGCACAACTACAACCTTGGTTGATCATTTATGTCCTGAATTCCCGCCCATCGCAGCATTTGATCCCAGTGTGTCATATTTTTCAGAACCCAGCCAAACTGTTTCTTTTTTAAACACGAGTCAAGGAGCGAGTACTTATGCATGGGTATTTGATGATGGGGGCATAAGCACTGAACATTCACCACAGCATGTATTTACGAACACTACCTCGGGAAGTACAGTTTGGCTCTATGCCACCAGCCCGCTGGGATGTGTTGACAGTACGAGCTTATTTATATCTTATCAGGACGGTTTGATTTATTACATCCCAAATACCTTCACTCCTGATGGCGATTTATATAACAATAGCTTTAAGCCAATATTTACTTCGGGTTACGACCCTTACAACTATACCCTTCAGATTTTCAACCGTTGGGGGGCACTAATTTTTGAGTCAAATAACCCAAGCATTGGTTGGGATGGGTCCTATGGTTTATATGGCAACCAAGTGCAAAGTGGGACGTATACGTATCGAATTCGTTTTAAGGTACTTAAAAACGATGAATATCAAGTGGTGGTTGGACATGTAAATTTAGTTAAATAACAAGCTTACAATCATTGCCCTAGGATATTAAGGAATTGTTATTAAATTTGGGACACCTAGACTAATTATGAGAAAAATATTATTCACGTCAATCGCTATTATCATTGGGTTTTTAGGGAATTTTTTCCTTTTTGGCCAAGCATCTACCATAACTTTTAATTACACAGGAGCTGTTCAAACATGGACGGTTCCTCCGTGCGTTTTCACGATCAATGTCATTGTTGCAGGGGCCAAAGGAGGTGGTGCTAATGGCGGAAATGGCGCAAGAATATCCGCACCCATTAACGTAACTCCAGGTCAAATTTTAAATATTTATTGCGGAGGCATGGGTACCCAAGGAAATGCTTCTGGTGGTTGGAACGGTGGAGGAACTGGATTTGCCTCCAGTAATGGAAATATTGCTTACGGATCTTGGGGTGGCGGTGGCGCATCTGACATAAGAATTGGTGGGACTGCACTCGCAAATCGCGTTATTGTAGGCGGCGGCGGCGGCGGTCGAAGTGGGGGTTCTTCTCCAGTTTGCGGTGGCGCAGCCAATTGTAACAACGGTGCTGCCGGATGTAATACCTATGGCCAAGGTGGTCAAGGAGGAACGCAAGCAGCCGGAGGAAATGGTGGAACACCATGGGCCGGAACACCTCCAGGAGGTTCACCCGGGACCTTAGGCAATGGTGGTCAAGCTGGATTTTGGCAAACTGCCTCGGGCGGTGGCGGCGGCGGCGGATTCTACGGCGGCGGCGGCGGCGGAAACGACGGATGCTGCACCGGTGCCAACGGCGGTGGCGGTGGCGGAGCTGGATCTTCTTTAGTTCCTGCTGGCGGAACCTGTTTGGCAAACAACAACAATAACCATGGTTTTGTAACGATCAATTACCAAGCAGGAGGAATAAATGTTACAGCAACGAATGGGGGTCCATATTGCGCTGGACAAACAATCACGTTAAATGCGTCGAATGGGGCTACAACATACGCATGGACTGGACCAAATGGATTTACCTCAAACCTTCAGAATCCTACCATTCCAAATGCTACACCATTGGATAGTGGAACGTATACCTTGAACTATACCACACCAAACTGCAACGGTACAGCTACTACCCTGGTTGTTGTTAATACACCAACGGTTCCTGCCTTTACTCAAATTGCTCCAATTTGTCACAACGGTGCGGTACCCGGACTACCTGCCGCCTCTAACAATAATCCTTCACTCACAGGTACATGGTCTCCTTCGGTTATATCCTCCGCAGCTCCTGGAACGTATCCGTATATTTTCACCCCTGCGCCTCAGTTTTGTGCGGTTCCAGCAACGATGAATATCACGATTCTACCCAATGAAACGCCTTCGTTCAATCAAATCATGCCGATGTGTATTAACAGTGCACCTCCTGCGTTACCAAATCCATCTACCAATGCTACCCCATATACAGGGACATGGGCACCACCTACCATTACAACCGCCTCCGCAGGCTTGTATACCTACACATTTACCCCGACAGCTGGACAATGTGCGGTCGTAACTACCATGGATATTTCTATCCTTAACTATACCGAACCCACCTTCCAGCAAATCGGACCGATCTGCCAGTTTACACCGGGAATTACATTACCAGGAAGTTCCACAAACGCGGTTCCGATAACCGGTTCTTGGAATCCCCCGATCATTAATGTGAATACCCCAGGTACGGTATTTTATAATTTCACCCCCGATCCTTTCCAATGTTCAGATTCTGCCTCCATGTACATCACGATTGATCCGTTGAATATTCCTCAGTTTACCCAAATACCGTTGGTATGTCAAGGCGACATCTCGCCAGTATTTCCTTTAGTATCAAATAATAACCCAGGAATCGTGGGGAGCTGGAATCCACCGACCATTGATAGTTCAAGCCCAGGGACTTTTACGTTTAGCTTTAATCCAAACCCAAACCAATGTGCTGATACCGTAACGATGAATGTCACTGTGGTTCCTTCGGAGCCCCCTGTATTTGAGGCAGATTCCTTAACCGGATGTAACCCGCTGATGGTCAACTTCAATACGATACCTGTTCCTGGAGCGAGCTACACCTACACGTGGAACGGAAATACTATTGGAACAACACCAAGCACAGCATACATGTTTACCGCAGCAGGCTGTCATACCATCACCTTACAATACAACCTGTTGGGCTGTTTAGAAACAACAACATACACGGACTATATTTGTATGGAAAACTATCCAAACACCACCTTTACGGCGAATCCAAATGTACTTTCCTCCACCTCAGAGACCATTAACTTCACCAATACAACGATGGGTGCTATATCTTACGTTTGGGAATATGGCGACGGACAAACGTCGACTGAGTTTGAAGAACCACATTTTTACAATGGTATCTCAGAAAACATGCTCGTTAGTTTAACGGCAAGCACGGCATTGGGATGTACAACCACCTATGAATTGTCGTTGCCTGTAATCAGCGATCCAATTTATTATGTACCCAATACCTTTACTCCAGATCAAGATGAGCATAACCAAACTTGGTTTCCGGTATTTACCACGGGTTTTGATCCTTACAATTTTAACCTAAAAATATTTAACCGTTGGGGTGAGTTAGTTTGGGAAAGTAATAACGCCTTGGGCGAATGGGATGGCACCTACGGCGCAGATGGCAGAAAAGTACAAGCTGGAATTTATACTTGGATCATTAAGTATTCCAACAAGGAAACCGACGAGAAGAAGGTGGTTACCGGTACAGTAAACGTGCTTAAATAGGAACTTTTACTTCTTACGGAAGAAAATCTTAACGGGCACACCGGTAAAATTAAAGTTTTCCCTCAGCCTGTTTTCTATAAATCTGCTGTATGATTCCGTAATGTACTGTGGTAAATTACAGAACAATGCAAACGCTGGTGCGTGAGTAGGCAGCTGCTGAACGAATTTAATTTTCACGTACTTCCCTTTAACTGCCGGTGGCGGATTATCTTGGATAATTTCGAGCATTACTTCATTCAGCTTAGACGTTGGGATCTTTTTTGTTCGGTTGGCAAACACTTCCATACACGTCTCAATGGCTTTGTGAATGCGTTGTTTGGTTATGGTTGAGGTGAAAATGATTGGAACATCATTGAACGGGGCTAATTGCTTGCGTAAATTCTCCTCGAATGCTTTCATCGTGGTGTGATCCTTCTCAACTAAATCCCATTTATTAACCAATACAATGACTCCTTTTGAGTTTTTCTCGATCATGTAGTATATCGATAAATCTTGTTTTTGAAGACCTTCGGCAGCGTCTATCATCAAAAAGCACACATCGGAATTCTCAATGGTTCGCACGGAGCGAAGGACGGAGTAATATTCGATGTCTTCGGTTACTTTGGCCTTCTTTCTGATTCCAGCAGTATCAATTAATAAAAAGTCTTGGCCAAAGGAACGGTATCGGGTGTGTATGGAATCGCGTGTGGTGCCAGAAATATCTGTTACGATGTTTCGCTCTGAATTAGTTAAGGCGTTGATCATAGAAGATTTCCCTACGTTTGGACGACCTACAATCGCAATTCTTGGCAAGCCATCTTGTTCTAAAATTGCTTCATCTTCTTTATCAAGGAAGCTTACCACCTCATCCAATAAATCACCAGTACCACCACCGTTTGCGGCGCTTAGATCAAATACATCACCCAAGCCAAATGAGTAAAATTCTGCAGACATACCAATTCGGTCGTTGGTATCTACTTTATTAGCCACAACAAGAATTTTCTTCTTACTTTTTCGAAGTAATTCCGCGACAAGAAGATCCATTTCAACGATGCCTGTCATTACATCCACCATGAACAAAATTACTTTCGCTTCATCAATGGCTAACTCCACTTGCTTTCGGATTTCCCCCTCAAAAATATCCTCTTTGGTTGCCGCATAACCTCCGGTGTCAATTACCGAGAATTTATAGCCATTCCACTCTCCTTTCCCGTAAATTCGATCGCGAGTTACTCCACTAACTTCTTTAACAATCGCATCGCGCGATTCAGTTAAGCGATTAAATAATGTGGATTTGCCGACATTTGGTCGGCCGACGATTGCAATAATGTTGCTCATTAATATCCGTATTTTTTCAATTTAGCTTCCGAGGACCTCCAGTCTTTATCTACTTTGACAAAGGTTTCAAGAAACACCTTTTTATCTAAGAATTTTTGAATATCAATTCTGGCTTGACGTCCTATTTTCTTTAACATCTCTCCTCCTTTTCCAATAATAATGCCCTTTTGAGAATCGCGTTCTACGATGATAATGGCCCGAATCCGTATCAGATGCACGGTGTCTTCATACATTTCAATCTCAATCTGGGAACTATAGGGAATTTCTTTTTGACAAAAATTAAAAATCTTCTCACGAATAATTTCAGACACAAAGAAGCGCATGGGGCGGTCTGATAATTCATCTTTGTCGTAGTACGGTGGGCTTTCAGGAATTAACGCTAGAATTCGTTCCCAAACGACGTCCATGTTAAAGTTGTGCAAGGCAGAGATTGGGTAGACTTCTGCGGTGGGAATTTCTTGCTTCCAATATTCAATCCGTTCTGCAACTTTTTCTTGATGCGACTTATCTACCTTATTAATTAAACAAAGTACGGGTACGCTCAACTTTTTTATGCGTTCCAAGGTGGCTTCATGATTCATTTTTTGTTCAACAGTGTCGGTAACAAAAAGCAAAACATCTGCATCCTGGAGGGAAACAGAAACATATTCCATCATGTTCTCATGTAACTTGTACGAAACATTAACCACTCCGGGAGTATCCGAAAACACAATTTGATGGTCTTCATCATTGACGATTCCCAAGATTCGATGACGCGTAGTTTGTGCCTTGGAAGTAACAATGGATAACTTTTCTCCAACCAATTGATTCATCAAGGTTGATTTACCCACATTCGGACTTCCAACAATATTTACAAAACCTGATTTATGCGCCATGGCTGCAAAGGTATGAAATTAAAGCGGGAGCGCCCTAAAACACGCCGTATATGTGTTTCCTTTGATTAACTTTGTGTGGTGACGGAAGATGAAAAATACATTAAACGCTGCATTGATTTGGCGTATTTGGGACAAGGAAGAGTATCTCCTAATCCCTTAGTTGGGTGTGTCATTGTCAAAGATGGCCTTATCTTAGGTGAAGGGTATCATGAATTTTATGGCGGGCCTCACGCAGAAATTAACGCAATAAACAACGTTCGAGACGAATCATTAATTGAGGGTTCTACCATTTATGTTTCTCTGGAGCCGTGTACACACGTAGGTAAAACGCCCCCATGTACCCTTGCCATTTTACGCTTAAAACCTGCACGCGTTGTCATCGGAAGTAAGGATACCAATCCATCTGTTGCGGGAAAAGGAATTGATCGCCTACGGCTCGAAGGAATCGAGGTTGTTGAAGGAGTTTTAGAGGAAGAATGTCGGGCCTTAAACAAACGATTTTTTACGTTTCATGAGAAACGTAGGCCTTATGTGGTTTTGAAATGGGCACAAACCCAAGATGGTTTTTTGGATAGAAATAGGGAAGACAATGAGATAGGTATACATTGGATTTCGAGCCCGGAAACCAAGGTGCTCGTGCACAAATGGAGGGCTGAGGAGCAGGGCATTTTAGTGGGAAGAAATACCATCCTTAACGACAATCCATCCCTAACGGTTCGAGAATTTAGCGGTTCAAACCCTACCCGGATTGTCATTGATAGTAACCTAAAACTTTCAAAAGATGTTGGGGTATTTTCTGATGACGCGCCCACCCTGGTATTTAATCGCGTAAAGAATGGATTAGAAGGAACTACCGAGTGGATTAAAATTCAAGAAACGTCAACTAAGCATATTCTAGAAGAACTTTATAAGCGTAATATTTTGAGTATTCTGGTGGAGGGTGGAAGTAGAACACTGCAATATTTTATTATTGACAATGTTTGGGACGAAGCTCGAGTGATTGTTAGCTCTGCGCTATTCAAAGAAGGCATGCGCGCTCCCGTACTCACAAAAACCCCCATACGTTCTCACCCGTTTGGTCCTACCGATACCATTTACTATTACCAAAGAAAATAATGGATTTACTCTTCAGTGTTTTAGCTTCTAGTCTCATTTTTATAATTTTCAAATCCTTTCCGAAATGGAAAATCGATACCCTTCAAGCGGTCATCGCGAACTATTTTGTTGCTTTTGCTTGTGGGATCTTCCTGTTTAGTGATAAAATTCCATGCCGAGCAATCTTTAATGACGCGATACCTGTTGCCTTAATCTGTGGTGTCCTATTCATTTCACTGTTTATAATCATGGGCTTGAGTTCCCAAAAAAATGGGGTAGCAAGCACGTCGATTGCCGTAAAAATGTCCATGGCACTTTCTGTAATCCTTGTAATGCTGTTTAACCATGCGTCGATCGGACTCAGTACGATTCTCCCCTTGATGCTCGCATTAATTGGCGTATTTCTAGTCTCATTCATGAAAAACTCCACGCAGGAGGCCAGTACTCATTTATGGATGCTTGGTGTGCTCTTTTTGGGAAGCGCAGGCCTTGATATCGTGTTATATTTTGCGAATTCAGCGTGGTTACCCCCTGGATTTCATGAAGGAATATTCGCCGCCCTTGGATTCTTGATGGCGGGAATCATGGGGTTAGTGTACTTTATTGTAAGGCGCTTAAGGGGCGAGATCCACTTCGACCGAAGAAGTTGGGTTGCAGGCATTGTACTGGGAATCCCTAATTTCTTCTCTATTTATCTACTCGTAAAATCCTACAGCACCCTTCCGTTAGCCCCTCAACAAATTTTATCCCTCGCTAATGTCGGCGTTGTTCTCACCTCTGCAATTCTTGGACTCAGTTTATTCAAGGAAAAATTTTCAGGACAAAAAATAATCGGGCTTATCTTATGCATTGCCGCGCTAGGGTTCATAATTATGCTTGATTAAGTTGTTTACTTTTAATTCCTTAACTTTGAGGTAATGAACAAGCTTTTATTCTCCTTCACGCTTCTTATTATTTTACCCTTTCAATCTCAGATATTCATCAATGAGGCTTGTAATTCGAACGGTACGGTATACCTATTGCCAAACGGATCTTCACCAGATTGGATTGAATTGTATAACTCCAGTGCAACGGCTCAGTTTTTACAAGGACTTTATTTATCCGACAACCGTGCTTCATTGAGCAAATGGGCCTTCCCTCCTACTTCTATTCCAGCAAACGGCTTCACAACCTTGCTCGCGAATGGAAACGGAACCAGCTTCTTAGTAAATCACTTTGAAAGCCCAATCGATCATCTATCACAATGGTCCTATATCCTACCTAATGCAGCAATACCAAATTGGAATACAACAGCCTTTGATGCTTCCGGTTGGAGCCAAGGTAAAACAAGCATTGGATTTGGCGACGGAGATGATAGTACGGATATTATTGGTCCTGCAACTACTATTTATGCGCGCATCAATTTTAACATCACGAACTTTAACGATATTGTAAAAACGATATTTGACATCGACTACGACGACGGATTTGTCGCTTATTTGAACGGCATTGAAATTGCGCGGGAGGGGCTAGCAGGTTATCCTCCAACCTTTGATGAATTAGCTACAGATCATGAGGCTCAGCTCTATCAAGGCGGAAATCTGAGTAGTTATGATTTGGACATGAGCATAATCAGCAATTTATTGCAAAATGGTACCAATGTCCTTGCCGTAGAAATTCATAATGCTGACCCAAACAGTTCGGATTTAACGTGTCGGCCTTTCCTGACCTTCGGATTAGCTTCACAACAGCAGCAATTTAACGGGTATATGCACCCCTTTTTTAATTCGCCGCAGGCCGGAATACTCGAAACCAATTTTGGGATTGCAACCGCGGGTGAAACGCTTTATTTGAGCAATGCCAGTGGAATGATCTTGGACAGCTTGGTGGTTCCAGATTTAGAGGCCAACATGTCCGTTGGTAAGAAAACAGATGGTTCAAATTCGTGGTTCATTTTTCCAACTCCTACTCCGAATGCTACCAATAATGTTGCCTTATCCTTCTTAGGCTATGAAGAAAAACCAGATATTTCCCTCGTGGGAGGTATCTATACAAATTCTGTAAGCGTTCCAATAATCAATCACTCAACCCAATGGGGAATTATTCGATACACCATCAACGGCGATGATCCTGATGGCTCGTCACCTGTTGCCTCAGGCCCAATTACCATCTCCTCGAATACGGTATTAAAAGTTCGCTGCTTTCCTAATGGATCCAATCGCCTAGCCAGCCCAATCGAGGCAGAAACTTTTTTAATCAATGAAAATTCAACCATTCCGATTGTTTCTTTAACCATTGATCAAGATGACTTATTGGGGACAAACGGAATTTTTGACAATTGGTGGACCGACTGGAAACGTCCATGCGTGATTGAGTATTTCAATCCCGATGGCAGCAAACAGTTTGAAAGCAAAGCCTCTGTAAAACCGGATGGTGGTGCCGGAGGGAGTCGGTCAAATCCGCAGCACAGCGTTACGGTTGAATCTGCGAACACAACCTTTGGAACCGGAGAGAACATACATTATCCCCTGTTTCCAGAAAAACCCTATGTAGACGATATTCAGGCGATTTTTATTCGAAACGGAAGTAACTTCTGGAACCAATACCACCAGCGGGATGCGACCTTTATGCGAGTGATGCGAAAATCACATGCAAATTCCCAAGCCTATCGTCCGGCTAATGTCTTTTTAAATGGACAATATTTCGGAGTTTATGAGCTTCGGGAAAAAGCCAATGAAACCTATTTCAATGAAAATTATGGCAATCATGTTGACAGCCTCGACCTCCTTTCCGTGAGTTATTGGTACGGAAGTGTATTACGCACCGTGAAAGGTTCGGATAGTTCATTCTTTAACATGGTTAATTTTATCACTACCGCAGATAAAACGAATCCTAGCTACCTAAGTCAATGCGACAAACGTTTAGACTTGAAAAACTACACAGATTACATTGCCGCTGAATTGTGGTATGGAAATACCGATTGGATTTATAACAACATGAAAATCGCGCGAACGCGCACAACAGACAATAAATGGCGCTTTTTCTTACAAGATTTGGAATGGGGTCTTGGGGGTTGGACAGATTACAACACCAATATGTTTGATTGGTTCCAAAATGCTATCCAACCAAACACATATTACGACATTCATAGTAACTTAATGCAGGATAGCACCTATAGAAATCACTTCATCAATCGGTATGCGGATTTAATGAATACCACACTTCATCAAAATACCTACACCCCAATTATTAACCAACTGTATGAAGAACTACTCCCAGAAATGCCGCGACATTTTGCGTATTGGACGGGTGACGTTGCAGGCGGAATGAATACCTATACTTACAATCGCGATGTAATCTTAGGGCAATTTAATAATAGAAACACCGCGGTACGCAATCAAATGTTGAATTATTATAATTTGCAAAACACCGTAAATCTTACCTTGAGTACCATTCCTGCCAATGCCGGATATATTAAAATCAGCACCATTATCCCAGACTCTCTACCTTGGACAGGGGTTTACTTCCATGGAAATCCAGTAACAATTACTGCAGTTGCTAATCCAGGTTTCACGTTCAATCATTGGGAGTACAACATCAATCTTCCCTCAACTTTATTATCCAATGCATCAGTTTCTGTAGATATTGCTACCGATGATTATTTTACCGCAGTTTTTTCTGGATCTCCAACCAACACCGCCCTGACTATCTCTGAAATCAATTACCGTCCAGATTCCAGTTTAGACGGCGGAAATTGGATTGAATTACACAATTTCGGCAATACTGAACTCAATCTCACAGGGTGGACCTTGAAAAGCGATGACTTCTATAATGCGTATTCGTTTAGCGACGGTGTGAAAATTCCTTCAGGCGGTTATTTGGTAGTAGCGCAAGACACCCAATTATTCCATGCGATTTACCCAACCGTAACTAATGTCGTAGGTAACCTTAGATTTGGATTTGAAAACAATATGGATTCCATTTATATTTTTCGTCCGAACAG
>DBCM01000044.1:0-1627 GCA_002293045.1 Flavobacteriales bacterium UBA958
CATTTATATTTTTCGTCCGAACAGCGACACCTTACTAGCGATGAAATTTACGAATGATCAACCGTTTCCACGATGTGCGAATGGTTTTGGTAGAACCCTAGAGAACAAACAAACGAATGCCATTAGCCTTGATTCATTATCTTGGTTTTGCGGGTGTATTGCCGGATCTCCCGGGGAAGCGTATTTTCCGTGTGATGAACCCGTTATCATCAGTGAGTTTAACCTTGGTAAGTCTACCATTGCCAATAATGCAGAAGATTGGATTGAACTAAAAAACAACACGAACAATGCCATTGATTTTTCAGGGTTTACCTTGAAAGACGAAAAGCAAGACCACATATTCTCACTCAATGGTTTATCCTTGGAACCGGGAGAATATGCCGTAGTGGTTAAAGATTCTTCTATATTTTACGCCCGCCATCCAAATTTCGGAGGCAAGGCATTATACCAACTTCCGTATGGAATTTCTAGCAATGATGCCTTACGACTGTACGACTTCAACGGGACCTTACTTCAAAGTGTGGTATTTGATACCAACAGTGCGTGGCCTCAAGCACCTTTTAACAGTGATTTCACCTTTGAATACTTGGAAGCCAATGCCAATCAAGCGCTTGCCTCAAATTGGTTTCAAGGTTGTGAGGGAGGTTCACCGGGCAGGGCGTTCAGTGCCTGTCCGATTTTACCAGACAATGCCTTTGCTTGGTTATATCCAAATCCATCCTCTGGACAATTTACAATCGCGATTGATAACCAACTTACTGGAAACGCTGGAACAGACATCCAAGTATTCGATCTCAGCGGGAAACTACTTTATTCACAGGAGTACCCCGTCGAAGTCGGATCCGTGGAATCCATACCCATGGACCTTAGCTTTCTTCGAGCCAGTATGTACTTGATTCGGGTATCCAAGGCATCCCAATCCGTCACCCTAAGGTATATAAAGGATTAAGCCTGAGAAGCGCGATTTAACAAGGTAATCATAGCAGCAGTAACAATAAACAATTGCGTTGCTGTTTCATCGTCCATTGAAGTACCATCTTCGTCGTCGGTAGAGACCTCCATAGCCATGAATCGAGTGAGTTCAGGTTGGTCGCAAAAGTCTTCCAACATTTGTTCTGACTCTTCATCGTCTTGCTCAAAATACGCATCAAGCAAGGTAGAAAATTCCGGTTGAAATGCTTCGATCATTTCTTCAGTAATCTCAACGGGTGTTAATCCCGCTTGATTGAAGGACTCAATAATTACCCAAAAATAATAGAGTAAATATCCTTCTAAGGCTTCATTTTCATACTCCGTAGGTGCTGCCAAGACATAATCTAACAGCACTGGTTGTTTCACTGAAAATGCAGTAATTCCTTCTTCTAATTGTTCATCTGTTGCATCGTCAACCCAATCCAGGGCCGTTTCAATGTGTTTAATTTCAATATGTTTCATTGCCTCAAAGGTAGGTTTATTGCCCATAAAATGAAAGTGTAACTTAAGATACAAATCAAATTAAATCATCCGCTTACCTTTGTATTCAAATGAAAACAAAACTTTTTTATATCGGAATGACCTTGCTCGGAATGCTTGTCGGTTTCTTGTACTATAGATTTTATGGGTGTACTGAGGGGTGTATGATCACCGG
>DBCM01000044.1:1738-5350 GCA_002293045.1 Flavobacteriales bacterium UBA958
AACGGAACCATCGTGGATGTGAGAACACGAGCAGAATTTAGCGGAGGCCATGTGGCCAATTCAGTAAACATTCCCTTACAAGAAATAATGGAACATGTTGAGGAGATTAAACAAATGAAAACACCGATCATCTTTTGCTGTGCCTCAGGTGGAAGAAGTGGTCAAGCTACACACTACTTCAAATCTTTGGGTGTAGATTGTGAAAACGGCGGTGGCTGGATGGAAGTTAATTATCAATTTAATCATTAAATCATGGGTTTATTTAGCAGTATTTTTGGGAAGAGTGCAGATTTTGCACAACTGGTTAAAGACGGTGCTGTAATTCTTGACGTGCGTACCCCCGGGGAATATGCGGGCGGTCACATTAAAGGATCTAAAAACATACCGCTTCAGAGCATACAACAAAACTTGAGTAAAATCCCAAAAGACAAGGTGATTATTACTTGTTGTGCCTCAGGCATGCGTAGCGGGTCAGCCAAGTCGATACTTCTTTCCAGTGGCTTTAAAGAAGTTCATAACGGTGGCGGATGGATGAGTCTAAAAGGTAAACTTTA
Organism: Flavobacteriales bacterium UBA958; assembly: GCA_002293045.1. Lineage (GTDB taxonomy): Bacteria > Bacteroidota > Bacteroidia > Flavobacteriales_D > Crocinitomicaceae > UBA952. Next base: position 2,293 of record DBCM01000044.1, read on the forward strand.
AGCGATATCAATGGATTATTGAAGGGGCACTAGCCCCTTTTTTTTAAAATATTATTCAACTTTGCTACCTTTGTACATCCTTTAATTTTAACATAGCATGCAACTGTGGAATAAATACAACAAGGAGGAGCTGGAAAAAAAACTTAGAGAAAAAGGCCATACCTATGTGACGGTATCCTTCTATACCTATGCAAAAATTCAAGATCCTCATTCCTTTAGAAATGAACTCTATGCCATGTGGGATTCCCAGGATGTGATTGGGAGAACCTATGTGGCCCACGAAGGAATTAATGCCCAAATAGCAGTACCAGAACGTAATTTCGATGTCTTTAAGGAGAACCTTTACCGCATAGACTTTTTACATGGTGTTCGCCTCAATGTTGCCGTGGATAAAGGAGAAACAGAATTCCCTTTCCTCAAGCTAAAAATTAAAGTACGCGATAAAATTCTTGCCGATGGATTAGATGATGACACCTTTGATGTTACGAACAAAGGTCAGCACCTCACTGCGGATGAATTCAACAAGCTAACCAGTGAATCCGAGTGTTTATTGGTTGATTTTAGAAATCATTACGAACACGAAGTGGGTCACTTCAAAGATGCTATCCTTCCCGATGTGGATACCTTTCGCGACTCGTTGCCGGTTATTGAAGAAGAAATCCTCAAAGGAAATGAAGATAAAAAAGTGATCATGTATTGCACCGGTGGAATTCGCTGTGAAAAAGCCTCCGCATGGTTTAAACACCGAGGGTTTAGTAATGTGTATCAATTAGACGGTGGCATCATTAAATACGCCAATGAGTGCAAAAGCCAAGGACTAGAAAATAAATTTTTAGGAAAGAACTTTGTATTTGACGAACGGCGGGGTGAACGAATCTCTGACGACATCATTAGTGAATGCCATCAGTGCGGGGCTCCATGTGACACACATACAAATTGTGCCTTCGAAGGCTGTCATTTATTATTCATTCAATGTGATGAATGTAAAGCCATCATGGAGAATTGTTGCTCCGAAGCATGTAAAAATATCACCCATCTTCCAAAGGAGGAACAAAAAGAACTTCGTAAGAAATTAACGCAAAGTAATCTTATTTTTAAAAAAGGAAGATTCGATTCGAGTAAGCTAAAAATAAACAGGTAATTGACTTATCTTTGATGCAAATTCCTTTCTATGAACATGCATCTTTTCATTAACTGGGCATTCGATGCCGAAATAATACCGGGCTACAGAACCCCAAATTGGTACGGATTACTCTTCGTTTCAGGAATGATTCTCGGGTATTTTGTGATTCGAAAAATGTTCAAACAAGAAAACATTTCCAATGAACTTTTGGACAAATTAGTCATGTACATGGTGCCTGCCACGGTGATCGGAGCACGTTTAGGTCACGTGTTTTTCTATGGCCCATATTGGGGCCCGGAAGGATATTTATCAAACCCCATTGAAATTTTCAAGATTTGGGAAGGCGGTCTTGCGAGTCACGGCGCCGCAATTGTCATTCTTTTGGCCCTGTGGTATTTTTCCAATAAAGTAATCAAGCGACCTTATCTCTGGATGCTGGATCGCATTGCAGCCCCTGTTGCCATCGCTGGAGCATTCATTAGACTTGGGAATTTGGTTAATCATGAAATGGTAGGATACGTAACTGATGTTCCTTGGGGATTTAGATTCTTACACCACGATTGCATGAACTTAATTGACGGACAATACCTGTGTGAATGGTCCGACATCCCGGTCCGTCATCCCGCAAACCTCTATGAATCACTCGCCTATTTTCTTTCGTTCGGAATTCTCATGTTCCTTTTTTGGAAAAAACACGCGTGGAAAAAACAAGGAATGGTATTTGGAACTTTCCTTATTCTAATTTTCGGATTCCGTTTCCTGATTGAATTCGTGAAAGAAAGCCAAACCGATAATGACTCTATGGTCGATGTTAGTACCGGGTTAAACACCGGACAATGGTTAAGCGTTCCACTCGTTTTAGCGGGTATAATTTTAATTATTCTAGCAAGAAAAAAATCATTCGAGGAAGCTTAGTGTTAAATTGACAATAAGATATTCGGAATCCTTTATATATTTGTAAAAATTTGTTGAACTATGGCCATCAAGTCAAGCACTAAAAAAGCAGCTAATTCCATGAATTCCGAAGGGAAATTCGGAAAAGAAACATACGTTAAATGGTACAAAGACATGTTACTCATTCGACGTTTTGAGGAAAAAACAGGGCAATTGTACATTCAACAAAAATTTGGGGGATTTTGTCACCTTTACATCGGACAGGAAGCCATTGTGGTTGGCACCGCAAGTGCTGTGCGTCCTACAGACAAGCACATGACCGCATACCGCGACCATGCCCATCCAATTGCATTGGGAACAGACCCACGTGTATTAATGGCTGAATTGTACGGAAGAACCACCGGGTGCTCTAAAGGGAAGGGTGGCTCCATGCACTTTTTTGACAAGGAGAAAAACTTTATGGGAGGTCATGGTATCGTAGGAGCTCAGATTCCTATGGGAACTGGCGTTGCTTTTGCAGAACAATATAACGGAACAGAAAATATCGCGATTGTTTCCATGGGTGACGGTGCGGTTAGACAGGGCGCATTGCATGAAACCTTCAACATGGCCATGATGTGGAAGCTTCCAGTAATTTACATTATTGAAAATAACAATTACGCGATGGGCACCAGCGTTGAGCGCACCACGAATGTAACGGACCTTTCTAAAATTGGGCTTTCCTACGAGATGCCATCCAAAATTGTAAACGGGATGCGTCCGGAAGATGTGCACAATGCCATCGAAGAAGCAGCCAACAGAGCACGTCGCGGAGATGGTCCTACCCTACTCGACATCCGTACTTACCGATATAAAGGACACTCCATGTCGGATCCACAAAAATATCGAACCAAAGACGAAGTAAGTGATTGGATGGAGCAAGATCCGATTGAACATGTGTTATCCGTGATAAAATCCAATAAATGGCTTTCGGAAAAAGAAATAAGTGACATCGATGCTTGGGTGAAAAAAGAAGTAGATGAAAGTGTTGAATTCGCTGAG
>DBCM01000025.1 GCA_002293045.1 Flavobacteriales bacterium UBA958
CGTCCTTCGGACTACTCAGGGACCCGCACCCTGGGATAATGTTCGCATCTCAAACCACCAGCTCCCTTCCGCACTTAAAATGGCCTTCGGGGCATTCTTTTTTTCCGTGTAAGCCGCACGGACGGCACGCCAGTCCGGTAACTTCTTTGACCTCCGAATCATCCGATAAGGGACCAAAGCCAAAGTCTGTCACGGTAGAACAAAAATAGGCCGTTACAGGAGCATTTACCGCCGAAGCGAAATGTAAGGGTCCCGAATCATTTACATGATTTCGAACGGCTCCCTTCATGAGTGCGATCGATTCCATAAGCGAAAGTTTACCCGCTAAATTCACAGTCCGCCCAGGAATTTGGGTTTTTATGGTTTCGCACAGCGCATGGTCACTTGGCCCCCCCAATAGGTAGATCAGATGATCTTGTTTTTTTGAAAGCTCCACCCATTTCTCTATCGGAAGTTGCTTCGTTTCCCACACCGATGCAGGTGCGAAACACACATACGATGTTTTCTGATATTCCCTAACGTTTTTCATTGCGTCCTCGCTTGGTACGATAGACGGTTTTACCAAGTGCTTCACACCGAGTGCGGCGATTAAGGTGAAGTTTCGGTCTATTTCATGAATGCCTTTTGAGATGGGATGCGGCAGTTTCAAGGTATAAAATCGGGACAAGGGGTTTTTATCAAACCCTATGGTTTTAGTTTGGCTTAGCACGGCAATGAGTCCGGAAGAAGCAAAGCGATGGAGGTTTACAATGAAGTCATAGCGCGTTGCTCGGTTGGCACGAACGAGTCGTAGGATGTCCCGCCATTTTTTGGATTTATCAAAGGTGAGCACCCGATGTATATTTGGGTGACCAATGACTAGGAGTTCATTTCCTTTTTTTACCAGTAAATCAACCTGCGCCTCAGGGTATTGGGCTTTGATGGAATTAACCACGGAGGTCGCGAGTATGACATCGCCAAGGAAGGCGGTTTGAATAATTAATATGCGCGCATTGTTAGCGAATAACATAAACCTCTCCTCGTTTGATTAATTGATTCCCTGCGGCATCATAAAATTCCATCACGTAAATGTACATATCGTTTGGCACCAATTCACTCGTAGATTGTAATCTACCATTCCAACCCATGTTGTAATCCGTGGTTTCAAAGATAATATTGCTCCAACGATTCATAATCGTCATCTTAAACTTGCTCGGGTCGATGTTGGTGGCAACAGGCTTGAATACGTTATTGATGCCTTCCGGAAAAATACTGTTTGGAATATAAATGATGGGGGTATAGGTGAGGCAAACCGTATTGCTCGCGCACCGTTCTTCTATTCCGTAATTGTTGATCAGTTCACGTGCTTCGATGTAGTAGCAGATTTCTCCGGGGTAGGGTCCGGAATCAACACTGTCCTCGATGCTGTATTGGCCATTAGGAACCGTTTGAATGAGGGTAGCAGAACCATCCGGTTCGATTCGGTATACCTCATACTCGCTCACCCCAACTTCAAAACCAAGGTAAGGGGTCCAACTGATTACATTGATTTGCGTTTCATCATTGGCTATTCCCGTGGCTAAAATGGTGGTGGCCGCATTGGATGGACTGCCTACGTTACCGCAGGTGTCAATGTATTTTGAACGGTAGGTATTGGTTTGATTCATTACATCTGCTTGCGCGTCGGTAAACTGAGCCAAGTTGTTTACAACCGTTGCCGTTCCGATTGCTGCAAAATTTCCCGGGGTTTCCTCTCGTTCAATTTGCACCTGGTTAATCCCAGCGTTTTGATCCACATAGACCCGCACAGCCACTGAATTCCCACTTACGCTGGCCGCTTGCAGGTAGTGGAAGTTGGGTTGTCCAGGAAGGGGCACCACAAAGGTATACGGATTTGAAAGGACCGAATTCCCATTGCTTAGGTTTGCTTGAACATATAGGGTGTAGGTATTTCCGCCAACGACGTCGATGGTGCTGTTCAAGGCATTTGTTGTACCTAGCAATACCAACTGCCCATTTTCATACGAATACACCTGATATGAATTTATACTCCACCCGAGGTATGCGGTCCATGCTAAGTCGATGGATTGATCACACGCATTAATGCCGCCGTCTAAGCGGATGCTTCCATTTAAGGGAGCTTTTCCCGAGGTTTGGTAGGTGATTGGAACGGCCGTCGTAAAGCAAGAATCAAAGGCTGCCACTGAAAAGGTAAACGGACCCGAACCGCTTGGAACATAGGTGTAGGTAGTATTTGCGATTCCCCATACGGTATCGATTTCATACAGCACGTTGTTGGCATCCAAGGTATAAATTACATAGCCATAGGTGTCTGATTGGCTGTTTTGATTCCACGTAAGCACGATATTTCCACTGGATGGATCAAATCCTACGCCTTGAATGATGGGGATCACTGGCGTAAGCATGTCTTCAAATTGGTCGCTTGGGGAATTGGATTCAAAGGTGCATCCGCTATGTGGATAGGTGATTTGATAGCTCAATGTCCCGGAGCAGATGCGCACGGTGTCTTTATAGAAGGTAGTTCCATACGGAACGCTGTCGTATAAAACCCACGGACCGTTTCCTGTTTGCTGATATATGTGATAATAGCCTCCCAGATTTATTGCGCTTGGTGCGTTCCATTGCAACAAGGCAGTGCCATTATTGGGGTTGGTTAATTGAAGAACGATGGGGTGTAAGGTGTCGCTGAATCGCGTGATGCTTCCGTTGCAACCGGAGACTACGCCCAAATAAAAATCTTGATTTGCTTGTGCCGCACCGATCGAAAACGTGGTGGTATTGATGTCGTTGATCGTGGTAATTAATCCGTTTTGCAGGGAATACAGCGAATAGGAAACAAAGGTGTTCTGTGGATTTGAAACGGGATTCCAAGAAAGTTCATAATTCCCGTTGGTATAGCTAATGCAATGTAAGGGTGGTGCAGCGATGATTCCAGGATTCCGCACATTGATTTGTACGGTGGCATAACTTACCTTGGGAACTTGACAATAATTGTCTTGGGCCTTAAACACAAAAAAGTATGGAACGGTCTCGGCCACAATGCCAAAGGAATTGATGAGGTGGTCGCAATCGGTTTGCCATGTAAAAGGGACGTTTGCTTGTCCTACTCCGGTGGCTGGCAATCCGGTAGTAAATGCGCAGGGTTCAATGCCACACCCGGTGGCAGTGGTGAAATTGGTTCCGAACATGGGGCCCGTTGCACTGATGCTCACGGATTGTGCTGCACCATTCTGAAGGAATCCATTATCTGAGGCCAACACATTGAAATTAACCAAGGTACCTGCATCTACGGTAGTGACAAATGACCCACTGAATGGGGGCGTGAATTGCGGGGCATTATTGGGTTGACAAGGTACCACGACAAGTTGCATTTCTCGCTCCACCTCTGAAATTAATTGTCCTAGGCGGTAGGAGTACACCTTGATCTTAACTACGAAATTCCCTTGAAGGGTGGACGTAAAGGTTAGTTCCCCGTTTTGAGGGTTGAGCTGTGCCGGAATACTTCCAGGGCTAATGGTCGCGGAGGGGGTAGGGGATTGGTAGGTAAATCCGAGGTCGAAAGGCACCGGAGCTGGATTTACAGGAGGATTGAAACTCCCTTGTGGAAAATGGTTGAGGGGTGCGCTGAATTCAAAGCGCAATGAATCCATGTCTGGATCTATGGCGTTCATGTTGTACACAAAGGGATCACCAACGCAGCTCACAAAATATGGCGCTTGAAGGAATTGTGGCGCGTTGTCTTGACAGCCTGATTGTCCGCCGATGGCGAATATAGTGGCTGAGATGGTCATGCCATAAGTGGAGGGATTGGTGAGGTTGGTAATGGCATTCGATCGTGCGAAATTCTCGTAGGTAAAAATCCATCCTTGAGCGGGTGGGGTACCTGGAAGCATGATTTCAGTCGACCGATAAATGACTTTTTCAGTTGCGCCGATTCCGTTGCCGCCATTGGACCCAGTCCCACAGTCCAAAGGTTGCGGTCCGCCGGAAACTTGGGTACAGCTTGGTGAAATATCGGTGCGTGAGATATAATTCACCGTGATGTTCGTTACGCTTGGGTGGTTCCACACGCGGAGATTTTCAGACAACACATTGACCTCAGCCCCGTTACAGTCGCGGTAAAACACCAATTCAAAGAGGTATCCGCCGTTTCCACCGCATTTCCACGTGATTTCTCCACCCATCACATGCGAAGCAAAGGATAGATTAAATCCGAAAAGAAATAAACTGAAAAGTATGAAATATCTCATGCGCGCGTGTGGGAACGTATTGTGCTCAAGAAAATTGTACGCGACTAATGGAAAGAAGTTGCTATCCTGCGGTAACAATCAACAGTTCTTCTGAATTTAAGTGAATTGAAGCAGTTTCCATGATTTCCGTTGAGGTAATTCCTTCTATGGTGCGCAAGGCATTTTGATAGAAGGTGTAATCCAGTCCTCTGATTTCTGCCATTGAAAATAAATCCATCATGGCAAAGGGACCATCGGCGCTTCGAAGGAATTGACCGGATAAATAATTCTTCACCAAGCTTAATTCGTCCTGGGGAACTAATTCAGTGCGCATGCGTTCGATTTCTAGCTTAATTTGTACTAAGGTGTCGGCTAAAAATTCATTCCCAACTTCCGTCGCAATGACAAAATATCCGTTGGATTGATTCTCCCCAAGATAACTGCCGATGCCATACGTATATCCTTTGTCCTCTCGAATATTCGACATCAAACGACTTCCGAAGTATTCGCCCAAGATCGTATTAACCACCGTCATTTTATGGTAATCTGGATGAGATCGGTCAAACAGTATTTTACCCATTCGAATGCCCGTTTGTACCGCATCCGCTTTCTTAACTTGAATGCGTTCGGATGTTGGCGAGTAGCACACATTTTCTGGCGGATTAACGGCATTGCTCCAACGTCCGAAATACGTCAAAATAGTTTCTAATTGCGCCGGGCTTGGATTTCCAACCCAATTGATTTTTCGCAGTCCTTTTTTAAAATATGTTTCAAAAAATGCTTGGATGTCAGTTCGAGTAACCCCATCAAAGTCGCCGGGTTGATTAATTCTACCGTAGGGTGTTCCCTTAAACAGCTGTTGTTGGAAAGCTCGTTGCGCTAGGGTGCTTACTTTTTCTAGAGACACCATCAAGTTTTGTTTTCGCTCGGCTTTCAGTTGTATCAATTCGCTTTCTGGAAAGTTGGCATGGTACAATGATTTCTCAATAAGTTGAACCAATTGATCCATGGATTCATTCAGCCCGAATATGTTTAGGTAGGCATAATCAGCGCTTACACTCGCATTGAAGTACCCTCCGTGGTCATCAATCATGTCGTTGATTTCTGCCATACTTTTGTCGGCGGTACCTGCTAAAAGCATCCCTGTGGTTAATCCAGCTACTGGCTTTTCATGATACATAGACCCTGCGTCAAAAATCAATTCCAATTTAACGGCTTCACTGGTTTCATTGCGCATCAAATACACGGGAACACCCGCCGGTGTGAAGTGGCGTTCCGGATCAATGTAATTAATCTCATTAGATAGGGAAACTGAAGGAGCCTGCGAACGGTTTATAGTTTCTGTCATGTTAGTTGGTTTCAGATTCAATGTATAATCGGGAGCAATTGTTCGGGTTGAAGAGCGTTTTGGCGTAGTCTTGTAAATGGTTTGCTTCGATGGCATTGTAGATCGCTTCCTCTTCGTTGATTCCCTGCGCATCTCCTAGTAATTCGAAGAACGAAAGATTCATCGCCCGGTTTAATAGTCCTTGCTCTTGAAA
>DBCM01000144.1 GCA_002293045.1 Flavobacteriales bacterium UBA958
GAGGCGCTTCAAAAGGCCTGTCAATCCCTGGAGATCAATAGAAATGGCTTAGGGGCTGATGGCAAAGAATTAACCAATCAAAATGAAATTTTAAACAGCCTGGAAAAACCGAGTTGGAACCGCTTGTTTCATATTTATGATGCAATCAAATTAGGCATTCCGTTTAAAACCATTGTAGAGAAAACTAAAATCGATATCTGGTTTTTACGGCAAATTGAAGACTTGATCAAGCTTGAGCGTAACATCGAGCGGTTTTCCATCGAAAATATCTCACGGGATTTACTGTTTGAGGCCAAGCAAAAAGGGTATGCGGATCGACAAGTTGCTCATCTCTTACGTTGCTTAGAATCTGAAGTATATGCCAAGCGTACGGAATTAGGAATTCAACGCGTGTACAAAATTGTAGATACCTGTGCTGCAGAATTTGAAGCCCAAACGCCATACTATTACTCCACCTTTGAGCTTGAAAACGAAAGTGTGGTAAGTGATCGTAAAAAAGTGGTGGTTTTAGGCTCAGGTCCAAACCGTATCGGTCAGGGAATAGAATTCGATTATTCATGCGTTCATGGGGTTTTAGCGGCACGTGAGTGCGGATATGAAACAATCATGATTAATTGTAATCCAGAAACCGTTTCCACGGATTTTGATACGGCGGATAAACTATATTTTGAGCCAGTATTTTGGGAGCATATATACGACATCATCCAGCATGAAAAACCCGAGGGGGTAATTGTGCAGTTAGGCGGTCAAACGGCCCTTAAATTAGCAGAGAAATTGCAGCGTTATGGGATTAAAATTTTAGGAACAAGCTTTGATGCCTTGGATCTAGCAGAGGATAGGGGGCGATTCTCCAAATTACTGGAACAGCATAATATCCCGTTTCCTCAATATGGTGTCGTAGAAAGTGCAGAACAGGCGCTTGAGCTGGCAGATGAACTGGGATTTCCCTTGTTGGTTCGTCCAAGCTACGTACTTGGGGGACAGAAAATGAAAATCGTCATCAATAAAGATGAGCTTGAACATCATGTCGTAGATATAATCAATGAGATGGGAAGCAATCAAATTTTGTTAGATCATTTCTTAGGAGGTGCGATTGAGGCTGAAGCAGATGCAATTTGCGACGGCGAGGACGTATACATCATTGGCATCATGCAGCACATTGAGCCCGCAGGGATTCACTCCGGAGATTCCTATGCGGTGTTGCCTCCGTATAATTTAGGTGACTTTGTAATGACACAAATTGAAGACATTACGAAGAAAATAGCAGTAGAACTCCGAACGGTAGGATTAATCAATATACAATTTGCCATCAAGGATGATAAGGTGTATGTGATTGAAGCGAATCCACGCGCCTCTCGGACGGTTCCGTTTATCGCGAAAGCCTATGATGAGCCCTATGTGAATTACGCAACTAAAGTTATGCTCGGAGAAAAGAAAGTGAAAGACTTTAATTTCAATCCACGAAAAGAGGGCTATGCAATTAAAATTCCAGTATTTTCCTATGAGAAATTTCCTGATGTAAAAAAGGAACTTGGTCCCGAAATGAAATCTACAGGGGAAGCAATTCGGTTTATTAAAGACCTAAAGGATCCGTTCTTTACGAAGGTGTATTCCATGCGGAATATGCACCTTTCCAGATAAAATGGGTGTTGTAAAGAAAGATGCTTTACGAACTACGCTAATCTCTTACACAGGCTTAGTACTTGGGTATATCAACAAGGCGTTCCTGTTCATCATATTTTTATCTACGATTGAAATCGGGTTGGTTAATTTGCTGACCACCACCGGATTGCTGTTCGCCCAATTAAGCAACTTGGGCAGCATTTACGTAACCTGGCGCTTCTTTCCTTTTTTTCGAAATGAAGCCAAAAAACACTACGGGTTTTTGTTGTTTAACGTGTTGTTGGTGTGTCTTGGAATTTTAATTTTCACCACCTTATATTGGGTATTCAAGGAAGAAATAGGTGCGTATTTTCATGAGAAATCGCCGTTATTTAACCGCTATGCGTGGTGGGTAATCCCTGTGGGTATTGGTAATGTGTTCTTCATGCTCTTCGAAAATCACATGCGGGGATTGTTTAAAAACATATTACCAGTTTTTTTACAGGACATTGGGCTTAGGGTAGTAACTACCTTGTTGCTGGTGGTATATGCACTGAAACTTATTTCCTTTGAATCTTTTTTAACGGCACTTATGGTGAGTAATTTACTTCCAGCCTTGGTGTTGGCGGGGTATTTAATCTATCATAAAGAGCTGCATTATTCTTTGAAGCACATCACCATTCCAAAACGATTTCGGAGGATTCTGCTTTCATTCAGTGCCTTTTCGTACGTGAATACCTTGGCAACGATGGTAGTGGTTACGATGGATGCGGTTATGATCGGTGGAATGATTGGGTTAGCGGCCACCGGAATTTATACCACGATGGTGCAAGTAACCAGTGCCGTGTTAATTCCTTTTCGAGCAATGACCCGCGTGAGTTCTCCCATTGTGGCGAAACTTTGGAAAGAAAAAGACATGAAGGGGCTGCAAGAAATCTATCAGAAATCGAGTGGAGCAGGGCTGTTCATAGGTTTGTTGTCGTTTCTTGGCTTGTGGTTACCCGTGCACGAACTCTTTTACTTTCTAAAACCAGAATTCAGTGCGGGAATTCCTGTGTTATTTTTCTTGTTACTGGGAAGGGTGGTGGATATGTACTGCGGATTGAATGGGGTGATATTTGCCACCTCGCGAAAGTACAAATATGACCTCTTGTTTACGGTTTTTCTATGTGTTGGAATTTATGGATTAAATAAGCTCCTCATTCCTCGTTATGGCATTGCTGGGGTTGGATTCGCTACTGGATTTATTTTTGTGTTTTACAACGTTGCACGCTCCATGTATATTTATTGGGCTTACCGACTAAATCCTTTTCATTGGGGTCATCTAAAACCGTTATTGGTTTGTTTGGGTGTACTGGCTATTTATTATGGCGCAATCCAAATGTTTCCCTTTTCTGCCGAATCCACAACGATTTACAAGCTCTTGCGTATAGGATGCATTGAGGCGTTGGTTTTTATTGGGTTTGTTTTTCCGGTTTTGCGCTTTAATTTGGAACCAGAGGCTTCAGGATATGCCCGAAGTTTCATGGAAAACATAAAGAGACGGTATTTAAAATTGTAATTTTAAGGAACATGAAAAAATTAATGTTGATATTGTTTGTGGTAATGAGTGTGTGCATTCATTTCAAGTCAAGCGCTCAAGATATGGAAATCGATGACTCATTTGTATTCGAATTGGGCTTGCCTAACGGATTTGGCAATGCGCCTTTTAGAAACATCATGCAGGGCGTGATTTATGTATCACCGATGTATCAATACACCCTGCGATCGGGTCTTATGTTTGGTGCAGGGATACATTATTCTTATTTCAACATCAATCAGTTTCGGATCAATCAGAAGGTAAGTGGGGGAATGCACAACGGTGCAGCCTTTATTAAGTTGGGTCATGAAAAATTCTGGACACCAAGCTTGGCTACGGATATTGGGGTAAAAGCAGGAATTGTTCAAAGTGCCTTTGTTACCGATACACTGAAATCAATGGGAATAACCTATAATGCGAAACAAGCGGCATACATAGAGCCGAACTTAGGGATTTGCTTGGCAGCTGATGTGAACGCCTCCTTTCGATTAACCATTGGTTATGCGTTTTATGGTTTTGGTTACAAGCCCTGGGACATTGGCATTAATTCAGACTTAGGTCATTCCACTGCCGAACTCAATAAACCTTCTTCGTACTTGATTATAGGTTTTGGATACTCCCGCTACTTTAACGGCAAGAAAAGCACCAATAGCGGCTGGGATGAAGAGTAACCGAGTTTTGGTTCCATCCAGGAAATTAGATTCAATAAAGCGCTAAGCTATAATGATTTTAGTTCATTCACCAATGCGGTTAACACGGATTTGGCGTCACCAAACAACATGCTAGTTTTAGTATTGAAGAACAATTCATTATCAATCCCCGCATAGCCTGCGTTCATCGAGCGTTTATTGACGACAATATGAGTTGCATTTTCTACATCAAGAATTGGCATCCCATAAATCGGGCTGGAGGGGTCGGTTTTGGCGGCGGGATTTACAACATCATTCGCGCCTACAACAAGGACCACATCTGTTGACGAAAATTCCGGATTAATTTCCTCCATTTCTGAGAGTTTTGCGTAATCCACATTGGATTCGGCTAACAAAACGTTCATGTGTCCGGGCATACGTCCTGCCACCGGGTGAATAGCATATTTAACCTCTACCCCTCGAGATTCAAGCAGAAGCTCGATTTCGTGAATCACATGCTGCGCTTGCGCTACTGCTAAACCATAGCCAGGAACAATAATTACTTTTTTCGAATAATTCATTAAAACGGCGAGGTCGCTTACTTGGATATCTTTTACTACACCACCCGAAGCCGATCCAGAAACTCCCTCAGCTTTAGCCCCAAAGGCCCCGAAAATTACACTGCTTAGTGAGCGGTTCATCGCTTTGCACATAATAACAGTTAACAGGGTACCTGCTGAACCCACCAAAATACCTCCAGTCAGCATTGCCTTATTGTCGTACAGAAACCCTCCAAACGCTGCCGCTAACCCGGTAAACGAATTCAAAAGAGATATCACTACAGGCATATCCGCCCCACCAATAGGAATCACAAACATGATTCCATACACTAAGGACAACAACAGAAGCCCGTAGACGAGTGGTGTAGAATTGAAATTAGGGATCGCAACGGCTAAAATTCCTAGGACTAAAATAATCATCATCATGGCCGTGTTCAACACATTGTATGCGGGAAGTCGAATGGCTTTATTCATGGTTCCATTTAATTTCAAAAAAGCAATGATGCTTCCTGAAAATGAAACCGATCCGATAATTAAACCGGCAAGAACAGGAATTAAACCGAACGAGTGTCCGCTAAGATTTGGATATTCAACCAAGGAAATGAGAGCGGCGCACGCGCCCCCCATGCCATTAAACAACGAAACGAGTTCCGGCATTTTGGTCATGGCAACTTTTTTTGCGGTATACCAACCGATTACCGTTCCAACAACAAGTGCTATTCCAATTAATATGTAAATGATTGGCTTTACAGGTCCTTGATGAAACAATATTGTACCTAAAATTGCAAGGAACATTCCTCCAGCAGCTACTAGATTTCCTTTTCGTGCGGTTTTCGGATTTCCCATCATTCGAAGACCCACAATGAAGGTCAATGATGCGATTAGGTAACATATTTCGTTTAGAGCATTCATAGCCTACGTATTAATTTTTCTTCTTAAACATTTCAAGCATTCGGTCTGTGACCACAAATCCGCCAACTACATTGAGCGTACCCAGCAATACCGCGAGCGTTCCGAGAATTAACAAGATATAATTACTTGCTTGTAGGTTTAACATAACGTGTATTGCTCCAACGATAACCACACCGTGTATTGCATTGGCTCCAGACATTAAAGGGGTGTGCAAAACGGCTGGGACATGTCCAATCACCTCTACACCTACGAAAACCGACAATATCACAAAGTAAAACATCTCAATGTGCTGTTCGATAAAAATTAGAATTTGTTCCATCTGTTTATTTTTTAAGAAGAATATAATTTTGATTACTTGCGTATTTTACCTTCATGCACCAGCAGTGAATCAGAGGTGATAGCATCTTCAAGGTCGAAATGAAATTGATCTTTATCGGCAAGATGCAGAAGCAAAGAGCTTATATTTTTTGCATACAACTGACTTGCATCTGATGCTAATAATGAAGGTAAATTTGATTCACCGATAATCGTTACGCCATGTTTAACTACCGTTAAATTTAGCTCGCTCAATTCACAGTTCCCGCCTTGTTCAACAGCCATATCAACAATGACTGACCCAGGACGCATGGATTGTACCATCTCAGCTGAAATCAGCAAAGGGGCTTTCTTTCCAGGAATAAGCGCCGTAGTAATAACGATGTCTGCACTTTTGATGTGGTTCGCAGTGAGTTCTTTCTGTTTTCTCAAAAACTCTTCCGAAATATCGGTCACATAACCCCCTTCGGTTTTCATGCTATCATCCCCTTTAAGTTCGATGAAATACCCTCCCAAGCTTTCTACTTGTTCTTTGGTTTCCGGACGTATGTCACTTACCTCAACAATTGCTCCCAAGCGTTTTGCCGTGGCAAGGGCTTGTAAACCGGCAACTCCGGCGCCAAGAATTACTACTTTGGTAGGTTTAATAGTGCCCGCTGCAGTCATGAGCATAGGAAATATTTTTCCGAAGGCATTGGCAGCCAGCATGACCGTCTTATATCCAGCAAGATTGCTCTGCGAACTCAATGCATCCATTTTTTGAGCTCTTGAAATCCGAGGTACGGCATTCATGGCAAAAATGCTAAGTCCACAATCTGAAATCACCTGTAATGTATTGGGCTCGGTGACCGGATAGAAAAAACAAATAAGAGCAGCCTTGGGTTTCATCGTTCGGAGCGCTTCCTCTGATGGTGCATTCACAGACAAAATAACATCAGATTGGGTAAAGAGATAGCTAGGGTCTACAAGGGTTGCCCCAGCCATTTCATATTCATGATTGTCTAGGTATGAACCTGCACCCGCACCGTCCTCGATCAATACGGAAAACGATAGTTTAATCAAATCTTTAACAACTTGCGGGGTAAGGGCAACCCTATGTTCTCTATCCTTTATTTCTTTCGGTACACCAATAATCATAAAAGTCTTTTTTCGCTTGTTTAACGGATAGGTCCTGATTTCTTTGGTGGGAATGTACAGGTAGTCTATTATTTTTTGGACAGAACCTTGAATCAAAGAAAATAAACATAAAGCAGGGGGTTTTGTTCGTTTGTTACAGAAATAGATAGTTCAAACGTGCGTAAACCCCATATGATATTAGAATTAAAGCAGGATTAACATTGATAGAATTCATTCTTCAACGCAGAGGTGGTAAGAAAAAAAACTAAAAATGGCTAGGATGAAGAGTAGGCAGGGGCTAATGCTATTATTTCTGCACAATAACTTTAACCCCTTCGGTAACTTTATCACCAAATTCGCCTTTCAAGATGTACGTACCGTTTGCGAGTCGAGATAAGTCAACTTCTTCAAGGTTACCCATGGGCTGTTCGTGTACCTGATTGCCTTGTAGGTCAAATACATGTAATTTCCCTTGCTCTTGTCCCGCATTACTAAGTTCAACCGTGACTTTACCCGCGCTTGGATTGGGGAAAACCTTGGCAATATGAATCGAGGTTTTTGACGTTCTTCGGGCAAAATAAAATATAATGCCCCCAGTAACTAATAAGGCCATAATGCCGATCCCACCGTTTACTAGCATTTGACGTTCATTTTCTTGTGCTAGTTTTTCTGCTTTGATGAATTCCGCTTCTTCCTGTGCTTTCTGCAAGGCCTCTGCTTGTTTTTTAGTGATATAAACAACGGCATTTGAGTCCAGGGTGTAGCGTTCTTCTTCACTCACCACCTTCGTGCCTTCATGGAGGAAGGAGATTTCAATGGACCGTTCGGTTGAATTGTTTTCTAGGGTTGGAGATTGGTAAACAATATCATAAAACGATTGAAGTTTTTCACTAATTTTCTCATAAATAAGCGACAAAGATTTGGCAGAATTCGCAAAGTAAAATTGCCCTCCAGTAGCCGTCGCCAGCTGCTCAAGTTCACGTTGATTAACATCCCCCAATCCTACGATATAAACAGGAATATCAATCGATTTTGCTTTATTTATTACCGTATTTATATTGGAGTAAGAGGAATTATCATTCCCATCGGTTAAGGCCACAACCACATTTACGCCGTCTGCATTTTCTACTTGCTTTAAACTGGCAAGTATGGCATCGTAAAAAGCCGTTGAACCATCCGATTTCATTGATCTAATTTTTCGTTTTATTTTGCCGGAATGGTTTGTTAATCCCAATTGATAATCAACGGTCGAGGAAAATCCTACAACACCAATATTGTCTTTGTCGAAATTAAACGATTCAACGAATTCCAATAGTGCATTTTTCGCGAGGGTAATTGGCGGAACGTATCCCTTAGGAAAGGAATAATATCCATATTCATCCACAGGTATTTCACTAATGTCGTAGCCTAATTGGTTTATTTGACGTTCATCAAATTGCATGGATCCCGAATGATCGAGTACAATACCAATATTAATCGGTTTTTGTTTAGAAAGTTCTTGAATAGAGATAACTTGACAGTTTTCATCATTTTCTTTAACGGTCATGTCCTTTTTCTTAAGCCCAAATACTGGGTTTCCATTGCTTTTCTCGGCACGAAAGACCACGGAAACATTCGGGAAGTCGTCTTGATAAACCCCAAGAATACTGATGTTAACGTCTTTTGAAGTTATATTTCCTTTGATTTTCTTGTCTTCCTGACCAACCGTTAATACGGGTAAAAGTATGGCCAATAAAATGTACTTTTTCATGCTTTAAAGTTTTTTATTGCAAAGAAAATGAACAACTATTTAATTATTAAATGGTTACAAGGTTGCAAAGAAAATGGAGTTTAACATTTGACCTAAAGCATTGAGTCACTCAGGCTAAGTCTGAATTGCACCAACGTTATAACGCTTGGTAGGTTTGGCATGATTCGCCATGGATATACCCATGGATATTACCTTTCGAGTTTCGATGGGGTCAATGATGGCATCTACCCACAAACGGCTTGCCGCATAATACGGCGAAATCTGCTCGTCGTAGCGAGATTTTATTTTCGTAAATAACTCGTTTTCTCGTTCCGGTGTGATTTCTTCTCCCTTGGCTTTTAATCCAGCAACTTCAATTTGTAACAAGGTTTTGGCTGCCGCAGCACCGCTCATTACTGCGATTTCAGCCGTCGGCCACGCTACAATCAATCGGGGGTCATAAGCTTTTCCACACATCGCGTAGTTGCCCGCACCGTATGAGTTCCCCATCACCACTGTGAATTTCGGTACCACGCTGTTTGCCATCGCGTTCACTAATTTAGCCCCGTCTTTGATGATCCCTCCGTGTTCACTTTTAGACCCCACCATAAACCCAGTGACATCTTGTAAAAACACTAAGGGAATCCCTTTTTGATTACAGTTCATAATAAACCGTGCTGCTTTGTCTGCCGAGTCGGAATAAATTACACCCCCCATTTGCATTTCCCCTTTCGCGGATTTCACAATCTCACGGTTATTCGCCACAATGCCAACGCTCCATCCGTCTACGCGCGCATAGGCACAGAGAATGGTTTTACCATATCCCGCTTTATATTCGGTGAAGGCAGAGCCGTCTACCAAACTTTTTAGTATTTCTCGGGTGTTGTAAGGTTTTGATCGCTCGTCTGGCATGAGACCATACAGTTTTTCGGCCGGCTCCAAAGGTGCTTCCGAGGGAATTCGGTCGTATCCCGCATGTTCCGTTTGTCCCAGGCGTGACATTAAATCGCGAATCGTAGCAAGGCATTCCTGGTCTGATTCAACATTATAGTCGCAAACCCCTGATATTTCAGTTTGCGTGGTGGCTCCGCCCAAGGTTTCGTTATCAATTGTTTCTCCGATAGCCGCTTTTACCAGGTATGACCCAGCTAGGAAAATGGTGCCTGTTTTATTGACAATCAAGCTCTCATCCGACATAATGGGCAAATAGGCGCCCCCGGCTACGCAGCTTCCCATCACAGCCGCAATTTGGATTATTCCTTCCGAGCTCATGATGGCGTTGTTGCGGAAAATCCTTCCGAAATGTTCCTTGTCTGGAAATATCTCATCTTGCAGGGGTAAATACACCCCGGCGGAATCCACAAGATATATAATGGGTAAGCGATTCTCCATGGCAATTTCTTGCGCTCGAAGGTTCTTTTTACCTGTAATTGGAAACCATGCGCCGGCTTTGACGGTAGCGTCGTTTGCCACTACAATACATTGCCTACCTGCTATATATCCAATGACTACGACTACGCCTGCACCTGGACAACCCCCATGCTCTTTATACATTCCATGACCGGCAATGGCGCCAATTTCTACGCGATCGGTATTCGGATCAAGAAGTAAGTCAATTCGTTCTCTTGCCGTTAATTTACCTGCTTCATGCAGTTTTTCTATGCGCTTTTTCCCTCCTCCAAGGTATATTTTCTCGAGTTCTTGTTCCAAATTTCTCACACGAAGGCGCATGCGGTCTTCGTTAAAATTGAATTCCAATTCCTTGTTTGAAATAGCCATCGGTGTTTTTTTAACAAAGATACGGATTGGGAATCAAAGTTCGAATTCCTTACCTTTACCACATGTGGAATACAATAAAAGGCTTGGCCAACATAAAGGCTTATTTGATAATTTTCGGATTACTATTAATTGGGTTTGTTGTTCCTGCGTACCTAACAACAGCACCTGCGGGCCTATTTGAATCGCTCAGGTTTCTCCTGATCACGTTTCTTTTCGTGATTTCTTTTGTTCGTAAAAAGATGTCGCTTTGGATTTTTAGTGCAATGGTGTTGGGCATCGAAGTAGGGATGGATTTTCCTGCCTTCGCACTGGAAATGGAACGTTTAGCCAAGATATTCTTGCGACTCATAAAAACCTTAGTCGCCCCCTTAATCTTTGCCACCTTGGTAGTGGGGATTGCTGGTCATAGTAACCTGAAGCAAGTAGGGCGGATGGGATTAAAAAGCATCATATATTTCGAGATTGTTACTACGCTGGCCTTGTTTATTGGGTTAATGGCCATTAATATCACACAAGCGGGAAAAGGGGTAAGTGTTGAGGTGAATCAAAAGGTCAAAGAAAAATCCACAGAATTGTTAGCGCAACGTGCGGAACATAAGGATCACATTGTGGAAATTTTCCCAGAGAATATCGCAAAATCCATCGCGGAAAATTCAGTGCTTCAAATCGTAGTATTTTCTGTGATTTTTGCCATTGGGTTAGGCATGGTAAAAAATGAACAACATAAATTAACCATGTTGCGCATGAATGAAAGTTTGGCGGAAGTGATGTTTAAGTTTACAGACATCGTAATGTACCTGGCTCCTTTGGCAGTATTCGGTGCATTGGCCTCAACCGTGGCAAAGTCCGGAGTGGATGTGTTAATGTCGCTCATGAAGTTGGTTGGCACCCTATATGCTTCCTTAGTGGTCTTTATCCTTGCAGTACTATTACCCATTGCCCTGTTGGCAAAAATTCCGATTCGCAAATTCTTGAATGCAGTGTCCGAGCCAGTTTCTTTGGCTTTTGCAACCGCGAGTAGTGAAGCAGCCCTCCCTAAAGCCATGGAAAATTTGGAACGTTTTGGCATACCGAAGCATATTGTTGGATTTGTGATTCCTACCGGGTATAGTTTTAATTTGGATGGTACCACCTTATATCTTTCTTTGGCCTCTGTGTTTATCGCACAAATGTCTGGCATTAATTTAAGCATCGGCGAGCAGATTTCCATCTGTTTGGTTCTGATGCTCACGAGTAAAGGGGTTGCAGGCGTAAGGGGAGCCTCTTTTGTAATTTTGGCTGGAACGGTAGCATCCATGGGCTTAGATCCAGAGAAGGCCAGTGTTATTTTGGGTATTGATGCCGTTATGGACATGGCGAGAACTTCGGTAAACGTTCTTGGCAATTGCCTTGCAACCGCCGTGATTGCACGATCGGAAGGAGAATTAGACCACATTCAGGCATGAGATTCTGCATTGCTTTCATGATACTAGTGAGTATTCAGGGGCTGGCTCAGCCTTGTGTGGATTCCTCCATGATTGATACCACGGTTATTTGTCCTTCAGTATTCAATCCAGTATGTGGTTGCAATGGGATTACTTACGAGAATAGTTGTTTCGCAAGCACGTGGGGGGGAGTGAGCTCTTGGACGCCAGGTCCGTGTGAACCCGTGGAATTAGATAGCTGCATGGAAATTCCTCCAGGGATAGATTTCGGGGCTTGCGCCATGGCTCTAGGAGTGATTCGGCAAAATGATTCTTGTTTTGCTGTATCAGGATGCAGTATGATTGGCAGCAATGGGGTGGATTACAGTGCTTATCTCTACAACAGTTTGTATGCTTGCAATAGCTTGTGTATGAATGATACCCTAGTAACTTTATTATGCATTGATTCGAACTTAATTAATTTAAATGTGCTTTGTCCTGGGGTAATCGAACCCGTGTGTGGTTGCGATTCGGTGACGTATCAAAATGCTTGCATTGCAATGAACTACTACGGAGTTTCTAGTTATCAGCCGGGAGAATGCGTAGGGTTAGGGGTTAGCGAGGTAGATTTTAGGGAGTTGGTCCTTTTTCCAAACCCAAGCAGGGATAAAATTTACCTGAATGGGAAGCAGTTGAGTATGATCAAAACATACCAGTTATATGCGTTGGATGGAAGGAAAATTGTTGAGGCAGACTTCACCGCAGCTATCGATATATCCTTACTAAATCCTGGGAAATACATACTACACTTGAACTTAATTTCAGGTCAGGTGGTGATTGAGTCTATCATTAGGGAATAAAAACAACAACATACGCACAAAAAAAGGGAACCTCTCGGTCCCCTTTTCCTTAAAGCAAGCTTTTCTTAGTTTACTTTTCCGCTTAATTCA
>DBCM01000076.1:0-3277 GCA_002293045.1 Flavobacteriales bacterium UBA958
GCAATGGTGCCGTAAACCGGCATGTCATCCACCTTTTCATCCCATAGGTTGTGGTTGCGTTGATATTGTTTTCGCACATCACGAAGGGCATCTAAGGCACCCCGCTTATCGAATTTATTCAGGGCAATAACATCGGCAAAATCCAACATGTCTATTTTCTCAAGTTGAGTGGCCGCCCCATATTCTGGGGTCATTACATATAGAGAAAGGTCGCTGTGGTCAAGGATCTCCGTATCGGATTGACCAATGCCAGAAGTTTCAAGAATAATCAAATCATATCCAGTTACTTTAAGAATGGAGATGGCTTCTGCCACATGTTTTGAAAGTGCCAGGTTAGACTGTCGGGTAGCCAAGGAGCGCATGTAAACCCGTTCGTTTTTTATAGAATTCATTCGAATTCGATCGCCGAGTAAGGCTCCTCCTGTTTTTCTTTTGGAAGGGTCTACGGATACGACAGCAATGTGTTTATCCTGAAAATCGATTAAAAACCGTCGTACCAATTCATCAACGAGGGAGGATTTTCCTGAACCACCGGTACCGGTAATTCCAAGTACGGGTGTATTAATGGTTTTCGCTTTGTCGCGAATTTCAGTCAAGGGTTTTTCATGCATATCTGCATAATTTTCAGCAGCAGAAATAACACGAGCAATCGCAGGGACATCCTTAATGGTTAGTTTACTTACATCGGCAGGTAACGTTTCGCCAACCGCAAAATCACATTGTTTAATAAGGTCATTAATCATGCCTTGTAAGCCCATGGATCGGCCATCATCGGGATGATAGATTCGAGTGATGCCATACCCATGAAGTTCTTCAATTTCAGAAGGTAAAATGGTACCACCACCCCCTCCAAAAATTTTAATGTGTGGAGCTCCTTTTTCCTTGAGCAGGTCGTGCATGTACTTGAAGTATTCCATATGCCCTCCTTGATATGAGGTCATGGCAATCGCCTGAGCGTCTTCTTGAATGGCACAGTTTACTACTTCCTCTACCGAACGATCATGGCCTAAATGAATTACTTCGCATCCAGTGGCTTGAATGATTCGGCGCATAATGTTTATTGCAGCATCGTGTCCGTCAAATAAGGAAGCGGCAGTAACAATTCGGATTTTATGGGTTGGGGTATACGGGCTAACAGGTTCCATGCAAATAGTTGTGCTGTAAAAATAAGGAAATTTAGCCGTTTATAAGTGCTTCTATCTCCTTTTCATCAGCAAGTAAATAACAATCGGATGCGCTTAACATCTCTTGAATGCGCAGTGTTTCAAAGTACGTGTTGGCTTTTATTTCAAGGATTATTTTCTTGCTACCAATACATTGAATTTCCGTAAACTGGGTAGGATCGGTAATGATGTAAAAGTTCTTGCCCGACAGGTGTTTTCGGTATTGAGGAAAGCTCATTCTCCCTGTTTATGAATAAAGGCAATGGCTAGTTTATTAAACTCCTCGGGTTGTTCTACATTTACAACATGTCCGCATTGTTGCACAATTTCAAGGGTTAAATTTGGATTGTCTTTAACAATCTCTTTGGCGGGACCGACAAATAAATGGTCTTCGCTTCCCATAATATATAGTGCCTTTTCATCTTTATTTTCATGATGAAGGTAGGTGAGGTATTTGGTGAGACGACCAGTTAATTTAAACCATCGTTTGAATTCATTATTCATGAGTTTTTTAGCCTCCCCAATAAATATAACGCGAGATTCTTTGTGATTTTTTTTAGGCATCATGATGTTTGCAAACAGCTTGTATAAAGCCATGTATGGCAAAACGGGTTGTAGTGTTCTTCCGAGTCTTAGGAAAAATCTAGATTTAATATCCATTTGGGTAATGGCTCCCGCAAAAATCATAGATTTCACCATTTTTGGATAATTCACAGCGATTTGACGGATGATAATACTTCCCAAGGAAACACCGATAAAGTGTGCTTTTTGAATGTTGAGAAAATCGATGACTTCTGCCACTTCTTTAGCGATTAGTTCAAAGGAATATTTGCGGTGTTGTGGGAGACCTTGGGACTTCCCATGTCCTCTTAAGTCAATAAGTACCACATTAAAGTGTGCTTGAAAATCCCGAATTTGTTTGAACCAAACGTTAGAGCTTCCTCCAAAACCGTGAATGAATACGGTCCATTCGGTGCTATTGGGATGATTAAGTACTTTGTGATGTAGCATGTGCAAAAATAGAGAAAGGGCTCCGAAGAGCCCTTGATTTTTTAATTAATGTGCGGTTATTTTTTTTCGCTTACCTCTTCGAAGTCTACATCGGTGACTTCATCATCAGGATTCCCAGCACTGGCTTGTTCCCCGCCTTCAGTGGATGCACCACCTTGTGCGTTTGCAGCATTGTACATATCTTGCGACGCTGCTTGGAACACTTGGTTGAGTTTTTCCATGGCAGGCTCAAGGTTTTCCATGTTTTTCGCTTCGAATTCTTTTTTCAATTCGTTCAACGCATCTTCGATTCCTTGTTTTTTATCTGCTGGGATTTTATCACCATATTCCTTCAATTGACGTTCTGTTTGGAAAATCGTAGAATCCGCTTTATTGATTAAATCTGCTTCCTCACGCTTTTTCTTGTCAGACTCAGCATTGGCTTGCGCCTCGGCTTTCATGCGTTCGATTTCAGCATCGCTTAATCCCGATTTAGATTCAATTTTAATTGATTGTTCTTTACCTGTCCCTTTGTCTTTAGCTGAAATATTCATGATTCCGTTGGCATCAATATCAAAGGTTACCTCAATTTGAGGCACACCTCGTGGTGCTGGTGGAATATCAGACAATTGAAATCTCCCTAAGGTTTTGTTGTCTCCCGCCATTGCGCGTTCACCTTGAAGCACGTGGATGTCTACTGCGGGCTGGCTGTCCGCTGCGGTAGAGAACACTTCTGATTTTTTCGTTGGAATCGTGGTATTCGCTTCGATAAGTTTCGTGAATACACCGCCCATGGTTTCAATTCCCAATGAAAGTGGAATTACGTCGAGCAATAATACATCTTTAACTTCACCGGTAAGTACACCTCCTTGGATTGCAGCACCTACTGCTACTACCTCGTCTGGATTTACCCCTTTAGACGGAGCCTTTCCAAAGAACTTTTCTACGGCATCTTGAATGATTGGAATACGCGTTGATCCTCCTACTAAGATTACCTCGTTAATGTCTTTAGGACTCAATCCTGCATTTTTTAATGCCGAACGACAAGGTGCAATAGTTCGTTCAACGATTTCTGAAATCAACTGTTCGAATTTTGCTCGTTGTAAGGTTCTAACCAAGTGTTT
>DBCM01000076.1:3347-3788 GCA_002293045.1 Flavobacteriales bacterium UBA958
GTAGAGGATAATTCGATTTTAGCTTTTTCTGCAGCTTCTTTCAAACGTTGCAGCGCCATAGGGTCTTCTCTAAGATCAATTCCTTCTTCACTTTTGAATTCGTCTGCCAACCAGTTAATGATTGCGTTATCTACGTCATCTCCTCCAAGGTGCGTATCTCCATCGGTAGAAAGTACTTCAAAAACACCGTCTCCAAGTTCAAGAATGGATACATCATGTGTTCCACCACCGAAATCGAAAACAACGATTTTTTGATCGATGCCTTTTTTATCTAATCCATAAGCAAGCGCCGCTGCTGTTGGTTCGTTGATGATTCGTTTAATGGTTAATCCAGCGATTTCACCCGCTTCTTTAGTTGCTTGACGTTGCGCATCGTTAAAGTATGCAGGTACTGTAACTACGGCTTCCGTTACTTCGGTTCCTAAATAATCTTCTGCAGTT
>DBCM01000047.1 GCA_002293045.1 Flavobacteriales bacterium UBA958
ATGCTCAGTCCCCAAGGACCCTGATGTACCGCCGTTATCAATGGATAACTCTTCTAAAAAGGGGAGCCAGCGCGAAAATGGAATTTTTTCAACCCCTAATACCAATTTTGATTTATGAATAAAGTCCTGCTGTTTACTCGACATGAATAAGGCGGTATTATACGATTCATAAAACGATCCATTGGGTAATGACTTACTCGCGGCGGAATGCTTTTGGTCAAAGAGTTTGAAGGTAGAGGCACCGATTAACAGTGAACTGTTTGTGGAAGATAGTGATTCGTCCAATAGGGCATAGCTTTTGGTTTGGTTGAACTCTTTTTCTATGAACGCTTCTTGCAACGCCGTTTCTGGGCCAATCACTAGGGTTCCTTTTCGCAGGTAGGGGCGCGCCAAGTCAAGCATCTGCTGGAGTTGGATCACCGGATCTACGTTGAATTTTTCGGTGTATGGATCTATATTCGGTTGTAGCATGACCGTTTCTTGCAAACGGGGATTTGAGGGATGGTCTTGCATGGCCTGTAGCCCAACGGACCATATGAAAGGAACAAGCAACCAGGAGCACAGGAGCACAACAAGCGCGTAGTTTTTTTTCTGTTGAATCAGGTGAGTGCCCAGGAGGTTACTGCCCATTACCCAAAAACTCCCACCCAAAATACCGGTAAATTCGTACCATTGAATCCAGGAGGGCCGCAAGGAAAAGTAATTCCCCATAGTGAGCCAGGGCCAAGACAACTCCCAATTTAGATGCAGGAATTCAAAGGAAATCCAGCTGAGGCTTAAGCCGGCGAGAAAGCGTAGCGGATTTGATTTTTTAAACAATATGAACCCTAGCGTCAAGGCTCCAGACATCAACAGGGTATTGCAGACGAAGGCCATCACTGCACCGCCGCTTGTGGAGTTCCAGATCCACCATGTAGTTCCAAAGTTGAAGATAAACAAGGAAAGGTAGGAATATCCAAAGAACAGTAACCCGCCGCGCTTTGCTTTACGTAATTCCAATCCAACTCGCCATAATGGAATCCACGCAACAAACACAAGGGGAGTAAGGCTACCCGAAAAAGGAAAGGAAACCATCAGTAAAAGACCAGAAAGCACACTGAGTAGCAGCTTGTTTTGAAACATGTGTACCATAGATGTTGACAAAGTAACAAAAATAAAAAAGCCCTTCCGTTAAGAAAGGGCTAAATAATTTATAAGTGTACGGTCAATTAGGCTTGCTCGAAGGGAACCACCGATACAAACGAACGGTTGTCTTTCTTTTTACGAAACGCTACCAAGCCATCCGTTAATGCAAACAACGTATGATCTTTACCGATTCCAACGTTGTCTCCTGGGTGGTGTTGTGTACCACGCTGACGTACAATAATGTTGCCTGAAATTGCGGCTTGACCACCAAAGATTTTTACGCCCAAGCGCTTACTGTGTGATTCTCTACCGTTTTTGGAACTACCGACTCCTTTCTTATGTGCCATGATCTAACCTTTTAGTATCGTTAATTAAGCTTTAATATCTGTAATTTTCAACGCCGTGAACTGTTGGCGGTGACCATTTTTTACTGTATAACCTTTTCGTCGTTTCTTCTTGAAAACGATTACTTTGTCTCCTTTGACGTGGTCAAGGATTTCTGCGGTGACTGTTGCACCGGCTATAGCTGGGGCGCCAAGAGTGATTGCTCCGTCGTTGTCTACTAATAACACCTGGTCAAACGTCATGTTTGATCCGGTTTCAGCATCTAATCGATGAACGAATACCTTTTGGTCTTTTTGCACTTTAAACTGCTGCCCTGCTATCTCTACAATTGCGTACATGTTTGACTCGAATTAAAATTAGGAGTGCAAAGATAACAAATCATATTCAATATCAAAACAACTCGTGCTTTTTCTTTCGCATGTTGCGTAAAAGAAGTTCATGGAAGTTGACTAAAAAGACCCCTGAGAGCAAAATAAGCATAGAAACGAATTGCATGAAGGTGATGGATTCCTTGAGTATAAAGCCGAAAAGCACAGCAAATACGGGGATTAGGTAGGTTACGGAACTGGCAAAAATGGCCGAAGTAAGTTTAATTAATTTATTGAAGTAAATGTTGGAAATAGCGGTTCCTACGATGCCTAAAAATAACACATAGCCAAAGGCAGACCACCCAAAGGGGGCATTGACAATTACTTGAGCGGTGCCTTCATACAAAAAGCTCGAGAGCGCGAAAGGGAGTATACAAAAGAGTCCCAACGAAGTGACCTCAAGCGGGTTAACATGGCTTAATTTATTGCGAATGGTATTCACGCTAATCCCGTAGAGTAGGGTGCCGATTAAAATGGCGCCAATGTGCGAAGGACTGTTCATTAGGGTTAGTCTGCCTCCCGAAGTTACTAAAGAGATAATCCCAAGGGTGCCAATCGAAATGCCGATAATCTGGATCCAATGCACCTTTGTTTTAAATGCTACCAATGCTACCAGTACCGTGAATATCGGAGTAAAGCTGTTTAAAATTCCGCAGAAACCACTGCTTAATACCGTGCCGGCATACGTAAAAAGAAACGAGGGGATGAGGTTCCCACAAAGTCCTACGATTAAGAAATACGGGGCGCTTTTGGTCCTCAACAAGCCAAAGGATCGAATGGCAAATGGAAGCATAACCACTGCGGCAATTAACATACGAAGTCCGGCTACTTGCATGTGACTCATGGTTTTAAAGCCAGACACAGGCTCCATTCCAAGTTTCATTAAAATAAAGGAGCTGCCCCAAACAGCGCCAAGAATCACTAGAAGACCGATGCCGGCCAATTTGTTTTGCATGGTCAAAGGTAAGTTTTTAATAATTACCACAATTTACCACTACAGTTGATTTTACTTAAATCCTTTATTTATCAATGAATTATTTTTTTATTTACTTGGATTGGTGTAATTTTGCCCAAGAAGTTATTAACAATTTAAAAACTGGTGGTAAAAAGTGGTAGAATATCCACTAACTTTACCCATTATTAACGCTATGGCAGGTTTAGTTGGCGAGTTTGAAGTGAAATTGGATGTAAAAGGCCGATTTCTGTTTCCTTCCGGATTACGGAAGCAGCTTGCGGCTAGTGCCCAGCGCGATTTTATGTTGAATAAGGGATTTGAAGATTGCCTCACCCTGTACCCGATTCCTGAATGGGAAAAGGTTAGTGCAAGGCTGGCTAAAATCAATCTTTTTAACCCGAAAAACAGGATGTTTTACCGGCTTTTTCACCAAGGAGCAAAACAAGTCTCTTTGGATAATGCGGGTAGATTGCTAATTCCTGTTGCTCACATGGAACGCGTTGGCTTGGTGTCGGACGTCATGCTTATTGCATACAACGACCGCATCGAAATCTGGGATCGGGCTAAATACTTCGAGATGATCGAAGGGTATATGCCGGACTTTGCCGACTTAGCGAATGAAGTAATGGGTGAAGCAAACAATGAAGATTAACGAAGCATACCACGTTCCAGTTTTATTGCATGAAAGCGTTGACGGCCTTGCCCTTCAGCCGAATTCAGTAGTGGTTGATGTCACCTTCGGTGGCGGTGGTCATTCCCAGTATATTTTATCTAAGTTGACTAATGAAGGGTTTTTGTACGCCTTCGATCAAGATGAGGATGCAAACAGCAACGCAATTTCGGCTCCTAATTTTAAGTTGATTGGGGGTAATTTTAAGTTCATAAAGAATCACTTATTCGCGCTTGGAGTTAAAAAGGTTGATGCCATCCTCGCAGACATCGGGGTGTCTTCGCATCAATTTGATATCGCAGACCGAGGCTTTAGTTTTAGGAGCCCAGCGCCTCTAGACATGCGCATGAATCAGAAGGCCACCCTTACTGCTGCACAGCTCCTTAATCAGGGCTCAGAAGCGGAGTTGTTACGCATCTTTAATTCCTACACCGATTTACCCAACGTCTTCCGCTTGGTGCAAACGCTCCTAGTTGTCCGACAACAACAACCCTTTGAAACTACCGACCAACTTGCGAAACTGTGTGAGCCTCTTGCGCAGCGCGGAAAGGATCATAAGTATATCGCGCAGGTATTCCAGGCCTTGCGCATCGAAGTAAACGATGAAATTGGTGCGCTAAAAAAACTCCTGGAAGATGCCGTGGAGCTCTTAAATCCCGGGGGACGAATTGCTGTGATTTCCTACCACTCCATTGAAGATCGCTTGGTAAAGAACTTTTTTAAAAAGGGAAATTTTGAGGGGACCGAGGTTCGTGATTTTTATGGAAACCTGGTGCGCCCCTTTAGTGAAATTACCAGACACCCACTCGTGCCTTCCGAGGCAGAAGTGCTTAGCAATAACCGTGCGCGCAGCGCCAAATTACGAATCGCTCAACTACAATGATGGAGAATTCATTTACCACAGATACAAAAGCGAATGTAGGTGCTCAAAAACCGCCTAAAGCCAAAAAAGCAAATGCCTTTGCTCAAATTCTCAATGGGGAGTTTCTCAGCAAGGATTTTGTCTTGAATAACCTGGCCTATATCCTGTTCATTTTCTTTCTGCTCTTTGTACTGGTTGCTAAAGGATATTACGGTAAATCCCTCTTGAAAGAAATACAAGAAACCCGCCGCGAGGTAGATCAAAACACCGCGGAATATATTGAAATTAAAACAATGCTCGAAGAACGTACGAGGCGCTATAAGATGGTTGAACGATTGAAAAAAAGAGAATTATTGGAATCGGAAAACGCCATCAAAGTCATTAAGTCCAACGAAATTTTAAGCGCAGATGAGTAACACGAAAGGGCCGATGATTTTAAGGGCATACGCACTTTATTTTGGGTTCATCTTCGTGATGGGGATTGGCTTGTTTAAAACAATTAAACTCCAATTAACCACCGAAGAGGTTGATTTACCAGTGAGACTGCAAGACCGCGCACCACGAATGGGAGAGATTCTAGATGCCAACATGAATCCCTTGCTGACCTCGGTTTCCTATTTCGATATTCACATGGATCCAACCGTGGTTGATCAAAAAATATTCGATGAGGAAGTGTCTAATTTATCCAATGGCCTTGCTCGAATGTATCGCGATAAATCGGCTCGAACCTACGAAAATGAGATACGGGCTGCGCGGGCAAACGGCTCTAGGTATTTGTTGATTCGTAAAAAAGTTACCAATGAAGATCGAAAACGCATAGCGGCCTTGCCTATTTTCAATTTAGGAAGAATGAAAGGTGGGCTTATTGATAACGAGGAAACAATAATCCGAAAAGCACCGAATGGTATTTTGCTTAAGCGTACCCTAGGCTACTATAAAAAGGAGCTGAATTTAGCCGTAGGATTAGAGGGAGCCTATCACGCTTACTTAGAGGGAGAGCCAGGAAAAGAAATTGAGCATCGCATCACAACGGGATGGAAGAAAACAGGTCGTTTTACTAAGGATCCGGTAGAGGGGGCTGATGTAGTTACCACCTTTGATAAAGACATTCAAGAAGTAGCACACTCTGAACTAGAGCATCAATTGAAGGAAATGAAGGCTCAGAGCGGGACTGTTATTCTCATGGAAGTCGCCACCGGGCACGTGAAGGCGATGGTAAACCTCGATCGAGCGGATGACGGTACGTTTTCAGAAAAATTCAATCATGCCGTAGGCTTGCGAGAAGTCCCCGGATCAACGATGAAGTTGGCTTCGATCATGGCGGGCTTAGAAGATGGCAAATTCAAGATTACAGATAAAGTGAATGCTGGGGGGTCATATCGGGTGGTTCGAAAAACTTTTATGGATGCAAACGACGGGAGAGGGTATGGTACCATTTCGATTCAGCAGGCCTTTGAAAAATCTTCTAATATTATTGCCCAGATTTTATACAAAGCATATCGCAATGATCCGGAATCTTTCATCGAACGCTTGGAGGATTTTGGTCTTACCGAAGCCTTAGGCACTGAAATTCCCGGCGAGTTGGGACCTAAATTTTTCAGACCAGGCAGTGCGGGTTGGTCTGCCTATTCGATTCCCTCCATGGCCATCGGCTATGAATACCAACAATCGCCCCTTCATACCTGCGCGTTTTATAATGCGGTTGCGAATAACGGAAGGTTTTTACGCCCCTTGTTTGTAAAAGAAATTCGCAGAGGCGGTAAAGTAATCAAACACATGGAGCCGATCGTGATTCGCGATAAAATTTGTTCCGATGCCACCTTGCGCATCATGCAAAATTGCCTTAAGGGGGTTATGTCTCACGGTACTGGAATGAAACTTACTTCCAGTCAGTTCTCGATTGCTGGTAAAACGGGCACGGCACGCTTGTTAAATGCCAATCGCGAGTATGTGGAGGAGAATCAAAGTGATTTTCAAGCGTCTTTCGCCGGCTATTTTCCCGCGGATAATCCAAAATATACCTGCGTGGTGGTGGTTACACGTCCGAAAGAAAAAATATATGCAGCCTTAGTTGCAGGGCCAGTTTTTGCGGCAATTGCCAATAAAATATATGCTTCCAACCTGGCGTATCACCCGGCAATTAATGAGCGTAAACCACTGGCAGAGGGCCTGCCGTCAGTAAAAAACGGGTACTATAAAAACATTACGGATGTGTTGAAACAACTCGGTATTCGCTTTCAGTTGAATACAGGGTCAAAGTGGATTACAGCAGATTCGCTCAATCGAAGCATTCATTTGAATCAAGTGACCATACAAAAAGGTAAGGTTCCAAATGTGAAAGGGATGACCGCCAAGGATGCCGTGTTTCTTTTAGAGTCGGCTGGATTGAGCGTTTCACTCAAGGGCTATGGTAAGGTTGTTAGTCAAAGTATAAACGCGGGAACAATAATCCATAAAGGAGTATTGGTAAAACTTGAATTGAAATGAGAAACCTACACTCCTTATTGAGTTCAATTGAGGTCCCTTTTTCGGATCACTCCGTGCTTGTGGAAGAAATTGTTTTTGATTCTCGTGCCGCACGACAAGGGTCCTTGTTTATTGCGCTAGAAGGACAATCAAGTGATGGTCATGATTACCTGCCTCAGGTTTATAGTCAGGGGGGAAGAGTGGCTTTAGTGCAGCGGAAAGTGACTTTACCAGAGGATTTTATTCAATTGGTTGTGCCTGACACAAGAATAGCTTTAGCGCGCCTTGCCTGTGAATGGTATGGAAACCCATCCAAGGATTTGTGCTTGGTGGGAATTACAGGAACCAACGGAAAAACGACCACCGCAACCTTACTCTATGACTTATTCATGAAGTTGGGATACCACACGGGCTTGTTATCGACCGTTGTAAATCGGATCGGAACCGCCTACATCCCGGCAACCCATACCACACCAAATCCATTGGCCTTAAATGCTTTGTTGCGCGAAATGGTAGATGCCGGCTGTGCTTACTGTTTTATGGAAGTGAGTTCGCATGCTGTTCACCAGCAACGAATTGCGGGCTTACAGTTTAAAGGCGGGGTGTTCACAAACATTACCCATGATCATTTAGATTATCACCAAACCTTTGCGGCTTATATTCAAGCCAAGAAAGCATTTTTCGATGCCTTACCGGCCGACGCCTTCTCCCTAAGCAATATGGATGATCGCAACGGAGGGGTTATGCTTCAGAATACCACATCCAAGCCATATACCTATTCGCTGCAGCGCATGGCTGATTTTAAAGGCCTGGTGCTTGAAAATGAATTGAGCGGTCTGGTACTGAAGTTGAATGATACCGAGGTACATACGCAGCTAATCGGCGCGTTCAATGCATACAACTTACTTGCTGTGTTTGGGGTAGGAACCCTGCTAGGCATCCCAAAGACGGAGTTGATTACGGCCATTTCTACCCTCGGTTCCGTGGAAGGCAGGTTCCAGTTTTTTAGAAGCACTCAAGGCGTAACCATCGTGGTGGATTATGCGCATACCCCGGATGCCCTTGAGAATGTGCTCAAAACCATTGCGGGTTTTAACAAGGCCCCTCAACGAATGATCACCGTGGTAGGTTGTGGTGGGGATCGCGATGTTGCAAAGCGACCAACCATGGCGGCAATCGCACAGCGGTTTAGCCATCAAGTAATTCTTACTTCGGATAACCCAAGGTCAGAATCCCCGGCTCAAATCCTCGCGGATATGGAGGAAGGCATTGATCAGATGCATCCAACAACCGTACTTTCCATAACGGATAGAAAGCAAGCCATTCATACCGCAGCGCTCTTGTCCAACCCGGGGGATATTGTGCTCATTGCAGGAAAAGGCCATGAGAAATACCAAGAGATTTCAGGAGTTAAACATCCGTTCGATGACTTCTTAATTGCGCAATCATTCTTTAATAAATCCAATTAATATGTTGTATTATTTCTTCGAGTTTTTAGATCGACTTAATTTTCCAGGAGCAGGCTTGTTCGATTTTATTTCATTCAGGGCCTCCATGGCTTTAATTGCCTCTTTATTGGTCTCTATCGTCATCGGTAAACGAATGATTATAGGGCTGCGTAAACAGCAGATTGGCGAAACAGTGCGGGATCTTGGGTTAGCAGGACAGCTTGAAAAATCCGGAACGCCTACCATGGGGGGGCTAATTATCCTTGCCTCGATTTTAGTACCAACCTTACTGTTTGCGAAACTGCATAATGTTTATGTTATCACCATGGTTTTGGCAACCATTTGGTTAGGGTTAATTGGCTTTCTCGATGATTACATTAAAGTGTTCAAAAAGAACAAGGAAGGACTCAAGGGTCGATTTAAAGTTATTGGTCAGATTGGTGTAGGCATTTTGGTGGGGTCCATCCTCTATTTTTCTGATGAGGTGCGCGTGCACAAACGCGTTCCCTTGGATTATGCCCTGCAAAAAGACGAGGTGTTTGTAACGCATGAACACGTTCAAGAGCAAAATGAAAAGTTTCGTTGGATTGCGACCGATGACATGACCACCACCATTCCGTTTATTAAAGGAAATGAATTTAATTACAACTGGTTAATTGGTGATTCAAATAAAAGTTACGGGTGGTTATTGTTTATTCCGATCGTAATTTTTATTGTGATTTCTGTATCCAATGGTGCGAACATGACCGACGGTTTAGACGGCCTCGCCACAGGAACATCAGCCATTATTGGTCTCGCCTTGGCAGTATTTGCCTATGTGAGTTCGAATGCGCGCTTTGCAGATTATTTAAATGTCATGTACATCCCTCAAGCAGAGGAGCTGGTGGTTTTCATCGCAGCTTTTGTTGGTGCGTGTATTGGTTTTCTGTGGTATAATTCCTATCCTGCTCAGGTGTTCATGGGCGATACAGGAAGCTTAGCTCTCGGTGGAATTATTGCGGTATTCGCGATTTCTGTGCGCAAGGAGTTGTTAATCCCAGTGCTTTGTGGCGTGTTTCTGATTGAGAATTTGTCGGTTATTCTGCAAGTGGGGTATTTTAAACTAACCAAGCGAAGGTTTGGTGAAGGAAGGCGTATCTTTCTAATGGCACCACTCCACCACCATTTTCAGAAGAAAGGCATCCATGAAGCTAAAATCGTTTCACGATTTTGGATTGTGGGAATTTTACTCGCAGTAATCACCATCATCACCCTAAAGTTGCGTTAATTGAAGCTCGACGGGAAACATATCGTAGTGTTAGGTGCTGCTGAAAGTGGCATCGGTGCAGCTATTCTAGCGAAAGTCAAAGGACTTCAGGTCTTTGTGTCTGACGCAGGTGAAATTAAAGCATCGGCAAAAGCTGAACTGCAAGCGTATGCCATCGAATTTGAGGAACATGGGCATACGCGAGATCGAATTCTCAATGCCGACCTTGTGGTAAAATCTCCAGGTATTCCTGAAACCGCGGGCATTATGCAAGACATTCGAGCTCAAGAGATTACCGTGGTCTCTGAAATTGAATTCGCGAAACCTTTCTCGAAGGGAAAAGCCATTTGTATTACAGGGAGCAATGGTAAAACCACCACCACCTTGTGGATTTACCACATCCTGAAGAAGGCAGGATTTGATGTAGGCTTGGCTGGAAATGTGGGCTTCAGTTATGCGAAACAAGTTGCGCTGGAAGACCGAGCGTGGTATGTGTTGGAGCTAAGTTCCTTCCAACTGGACGATATGCATTCTTTTAAGGCGGATATCGCAGTACTTACCAACATCACTCCGGACCATTTGGACCGCTATGCCTACAAAATGGAGAATTATGTGGCGTCTAAATTTAGGATACTCCAGCAGATGACGGCAGCAGATTTTTTCATTTATAATGCAGACGACACCAACATTACGGATTGGATCAACGCCCATCAGATTGCGCCGCGCCTGGTGCCGTTTTCTGCAACAACGCCCCAAGATTTTGGGGGTTATTTAACCACTGAACAACTATTTATAAACATAAAAACAACAACAACTATGTCAATTCATGAACTCGCCCTAAAGGGCAAACACAATGCACAGAATGCATTAGCTGCGGGAATCGCCTCCCGATTGTTAGATATTCGAGCGGATTTAGTGCGCGAAAGCCTAATGGACTTCGAAAATGTAGAACACCGTTTGGAGTTTGTTGCCAAGGTTAATGGCGTGGAATTTATAAATGATTCTAAAGCGACAAACATCAACGCAGCATGGTATGCCCTTGAAAGCATGGAACGTCCAACCGTGTGGATCGTTGGAGGGGTGGATAAAGGAAATGATTACTCGGAATTGGAATCCTTGGTAAAGGCAAAAGTGAAAGCGATTGTCTGTCTTGGAGTTGACAATGATAAAATCAAGGAAGCCTTTGCTGATCATGTCGAGCAGATTGTAGAAACCCAATCGGCAACAGAGGCCGTAACTGCCGCCTATCAACTGGCAAAGAAAGAGGAGATTGTATTGTTATCTCCTGCTTGCGCGAGCTTTGATTTGTTCAAAAACTATGAGGACCGCGGGAATCAGTTTAAAAAAGCGGTGCGAGGACTTTAACATGGAGAAAAAGACTAAAGATCTCCATGCAGAGCTGAAGGAAAACCGTCGGCAGACCCTGGCCAGGGCCGCGCTTACAAGCATCCAACCCCGTGGTAAATACCATGGATA
>DBCM01000002.1 GCA_002293045.1 Flavobacteriales bacterium UBA958
GTTTCGTGTCCTGCCATCACATTGGAGGCTGAATCCCCAACTAAAATCACATCGATCCCTGCTTCATCAATGATGCGAGCCATGGAAAAATCGTATCCCGTTAACATGGAGATTTTCCGTCCGCTATTCTTCATTTCTTGCAAGGTATGCGTGGTTACCTTTTTAACTTCTTTGTGTACTGACATGCCAAGAATTTGATTCAAAAGTAAGGAAAGTGGATTAAAGCACCTAAATAGGACACGAAGCAGTGTGGAAAAGATGAAATAAATCCCGAATTGAACGAGCAAAAACTAATTACTTTTGTTCTACCCGTAATAAACACACATGGAACAACAGAAAACAGCAACAATCATCGGAGCAGGTCTTGTGGGATCGCTTTGGGCCGTATACTTATCAAAAGCGGGATATAAAGTCACGATTTTCGAACGTCGCTCAGACATTCGTCAAGCAGAAATCTCTGCGGGTAAATCCATCAATTTAGCGCTTTCAGTGCGTGGTTGGACTGCACTAGACAAGGTTGGAGTTGGCGATGAAATTCGAAAAATTGCCATCCCAATGTACGGACGAATGATGCATGATTTGGAAGGAAACTTGACCTATCAGCAATACGGGAAAGACGGTGAAGCGATTTATTCTGTTTCACGGGGTAAAATCAATGCGACGATGATGGATATAGCTGAGAAACACGGAAAGGCGACCATTCATTATCAGCATTCATGCGATAAAGTGAACACAGAAACGGGCGAAGCATTCATCCACAACGAACTCACCGGGGAGCGCTTCACGGTGAAGGCTGATGTGGTATTTGCGGCAGACGGTTCCTTCTCAAGTGTTCGATATAGCTCCTTTCAAAAACGCAATCGATTTAGTTACAGTCAGAACTACATTGCAGATGGATATCGAGAGCTCTTGTTACCCGCCAATGCAGATGGATCATACAAACTAGACAAAAATGCCTTACACATCTGGCCAAGGGGTCGCTTTATGATGATTGCCTTAGCGAATGAGGATGGTTCATTTACGTGCACCTTATTTATGCCATATGAAGATGACAAATACGCCTTTGATCGCTTAACATCCAAGGAAAAAGTAGATGAATTCTTCCAGGAGGTATTCCCGGATTTTTATGCCATGGTGCCGAATGTCGCTGACGCGTGGGAAGACCATCCCTTATCCTCGTTGTCCATAATACGTTGTAAACCTTGGCATGCCGGTAAAGTAGCCTTAATGGGGGATGCCGCACATGGTACGGTACCTTTTTATGGGCAAGGAATGAACGCCGGATTTGAAGATTGTCGTGTGTTGTTTGAATTAATGGAAGAACACCATGAAGACTGGCCTAAGGTGTTCGAAGCCTACAGCACCGTGCGTAAACCGGATGGCGACGCGCTGCAAGATTTATCTTTGGATAACTACTTAGTGATGCGAGATTATGTGGCAGATCCAGCATTCATTTTACGTAAAAAAATTGAAGCGAAATTTAGCGAACTGTACCCTGAGCGTTGGATGCCGTTATATTCGCAGGTCACATTCAGCAACATCCGATACAGTGAAGCCTATCAGCAAGGGCAGGTACAAAATGGCATTATGGACGAGATCATGGCCATGGAAGGAATTGAAGAACGATGGGATTCAGAAGATGTAATGAATATGTTATTGGAAAAAAGTGCTCAATTTAATTTTAGTCATGCGTAGAATATTGATGTTTTCATTCCTATTTCCTTGCGCCTTATTTGCACAAGAATATGGATTCAATAAGGGTAAAAAAGACAGTGATTACCTGATAGTACGTAACAAAGGAATAACCTTTTCTGTTGGTCCAACCTGGCAATTTACGCCCAAAACAGAGACCTATGAAATCACCGACAATGCAGGAAGCAGGGGAACAACCACCATTAATCCATCAGGAAGACTTGGATTCTATGGAGAATTTGGAATGGTTGTTTTCCCAAAATGGAAGGCACTTATTCCAATTAAGGCCATTAAAAAATCACGCTTATTGGATTACATGGATTTCACCTTGGGGTATCGGCAATATCGCGGAGAAGAACTCGTAACTACGGAATTCACCAATGCCCTAGGAGAAGTGACGAGTAGCTTTGAATCTACTGGTAATTATTCTAACGGATTGATTTACGGAAGATTTGATGCGCACACCTTGCTGTATTTTGGAAAAAAGAAAATCGATGTGGCTCGTAAGCACTTTATTGATCAGTCCATTGGGATAAACATTGATTACAATCTTTTGAAAGGTTCCACGACGTATGAACCCTATGCCTCTTCCTATTCACCGGAGGGTAGTGAGCTTAAATTCTACAAGCCCTTAGTGGCTCAATTTCATTATTCCATTGGGATTGGGGTGCGATTTAATAGAGCATGGATGATGATTCCAGGGGTTTCGATTCCGTTGGTCACCTTACACGAGTGGAATGGGTTTAATGCCCGAATGCCTTGGTTTCAATCTACCTATTGGCCCATTCAAGGACAAATACGCTTCATTAAGTTATTTGAGCGACAACCTAAATGCGGCGCATATGGGGATACAAAGGATATGGAGCGAAATAAAAATTACAGGGACAGAAACTAGGAAAACCAGTTTTTTATAAAGTACTTCGGTCCTTTTTTCTTTAAGCGTTTAATGACATCATCGCGATCACCGATGTTGCTGATTTTAAACACGTCATTAAACACGGGTTTGCCGTCGCGGTAAAAAATGAACTCCAAGGTAAGGTTTGAAATTTCATCCTTATATAAATTATAAATGGTTGCGCGGTCAAGGCCTTCTGAGAACAAGGGCGGATTTTCGGATTTCTTAAAGCGGTTATCAAATCCTTTGACATTTACCAAACAATAGGTCGAAAATCCTTTTTCTTTAAGGGCAAGCAATGAGCTGTCGGTAGCTAAGACCTGGCTAGACCCCCCTTGCTTCACAAAATTGGTTGCTGGAATTGCCTGAATTCGCATCGCGGTAAAAATCTCGCATAAATTCACTTCCAAGGCATAGCGGTCTTCGGGCTTTTCAAATTGACCAATCACCACACATTCTTTTAAGTTAAATGCTTGTCCCCATGAAAAGTGTAAGGAAACAAGGAACAGAGCTAGGAATAGTTGTTTCATCTCGAGATTAAAAAACTTCAGCGGCAATCGCCTTCACTGAAGAGGAATTAGACATGGTATAATAATGAATGCAAGCTACGCCTGCAGCTTTCAATTCCTTCGATTGTTCTATCCCCCATTCAATGCCAACGCGTTCCACATCGGCGTTCGTTTTACATTTGATCAATTCTCTAGAAAGCTCAACGGGATAATCAATGTGAAAATACTTGGGGATAAACGAAATGTGGGTAAGGTTTTTTAAGGGTTTTAGCCCTGGAATAATCGGAACAGTAATACCCGCGTTGCGACAAGCCTCTACAAAATAGAAGAATTTTTTGTTGTCAAAGAACATTTGTGTTACAATATAGTGTGCGCCGGCTTCAACTTTTTTCTTCAAATGATAAAGATCGTCTTCCAGGTTCATTGCTTCGAAGTGCTTTTCTGGATAGCCTGCTGCACCAATACAAAAATCGGTAGGATCCATTGTGTAATCATCCATGAGGTAATGTCCTTGGTTCATTTGACCAATTTGATTAATCAACTCGTTTGCATGCTTGTGCCCTCCGGGTTCTGCAGTAAAAACGGATTCACTTTTAATTGAATCTCCGCGCAAGGCAAGTACATTATCAATTCCGAGGAACTGCAAATCAATTAGTGCATTCTCTGTTTCCTCCTGATTAAATCCACCACAAATTAAATGCGGAACAGCATCCACATTATACCGATTCATAATTGCTGCACAAATCCCAACCGTTCCAGGACGTTTACGAACTGCAATTTTTTCTAGGAGTCCATTATCTCGTTCTTTATAAATAAACTCTTCTCGATGATAGGTAACATTTACAAACTTTGGATTGAATTCCATTAAGGGATCGATTCCATCAAACAGTGTTTGGATTCCCTTTCCCTTTAACGGAGGAAGAATCTCAAAGGAGAACAAGGTGTTCTTCGCAGCTTTAATATGTTCAGTTACTTTCATAGTCGGGGTACAAAGATACGACAAGTTTAATGAATCCCTTACGCCTTGGTTTCTTCAATTGCCTGATAAATCTCATGTGCAAAATGACGGGCTTGTTCCTCGGTAATGGTTAAGGGGGGGGCCAAACGAAAACTATATGGGTGTGAAAGAAACCAAAAGGTTAACATGTGCTTTTCCAAGCAGCGTTTTACCACACGTTCCACGCGTTCAGCTGATTCCATATCAATCGCAAACATTAACCCAATGTTCCGAATTTCTTTAACCTCTGAATGCGCAATAAGGACATCATGAAAAATCGAGGCAATTTTTGGCAGGGTTGAATAGTCGATTTCCGTGTTGAGTACCTTGAGAAAAGCAGCTGCTGAAGCGCATATCACGGGGTGACCACCAAAGGTAGTAATATGTCCTAGGACTGGATTTTCTTTAAACACAGCCATGTACTCCGTACTGCTCACAAGCGCACCGATTGGAAGTCCTCCTCCAAGGGATTTTCCCAAGGTTAAAACATCGGGAATCACGTTAAATTGTTCAAATGCGAAATTGGAACCGGCACGACCTAAGCCGCATTGAATTTCATCAAACACCAACAAGGCGCCAACTTCGGTGCAACGGGCTCTTAATGCTTGTAGGTAGGAGGAATCTGGGATTCGAACACCCGCGTCACCTTGAATAGTCTCTAAAATAACGCCTGCGGTGGCTGTAGTGATCTGTTCTAACTCGTGCACTTGATTGAGTGTAATGAAGCGGATCCCTGGAACAAGTGGACGATATTTCGTTTTTTTAAGCTCATTGTAAGAGATGCTCATCGAACCATGGGTACTTCCGTGATACGATCCTTTGAATGCGATGATTTCGCTTCTTCCGGTAACACGTTTAACCAATTTCATGGCGGCTTCATTTGCTTCGGTTCCCGAATTTACTGGATATACCGCCTGTAGGCTTGAAGGCAATATGGATGTAAGTTTCCGCGCAAAATCCATCTGAGCATCTTGAATAAACTCGCCGTACACCATGACGTGGAGGTGACGTTCCACCTGGTCATGAATTGCTTTTTTAATGCGTGGATGCCCATGACCCAAGGAGCTCACAGCAATCCCTGAAATTAAATCGGCATAGGCATTCCCTTGTTTGTCGTAAATGAAAATCCCTTCTGCGCGATCTACCTCAATGAGTAAGGGATAGGGAGAGGTTTGTCCGAGATTAGTTAGAAAATCCATGCGTACAAAATTAATGAAA
Organism: Flavobacteriales bacterium UBA958; assembly: GCA_002293045.1. Classification (GTDB taxonomy): domain Bacteria; phylum Bacteroidota; class Bacteroidia; order Flavobacteriales_D; family Crocinitomicaceae; genus UBA952. The sequence continues at coordinate 5,312 of DBCM01000002.1, forward strand.
TATGGAGATTGGGACGTTAGGACTTAAAGACAAATGGACGTTTGGACATTTGGACTTAAGGATATGAAGACTTTAGGACTTAAAGACATTGGGACTTTTGGATACTTGGACATTTGGACTTAAAGACATTAGGACTTAAGGACATCTGGATTTTAATTCTCTTAATATCCTAACGTCTTAACATCTTAATGTCTTAGTGGACTTTAGGATTTAAGGATGCAAGTACTTGGAAAGCGGCCCTTCGATACGTCCTTCGGTCCGCCGGGGAGGACTCAGGGACCGCTTTAACTCAAAAAAATATAGGTCTAGTGCGATACTTAAGCTTATCGAAGTGCGCATAGAAATTTAATAATCACCGAAACGCTCAATATTCAGGATTGAAGCCCAGCGAAATTTTTGCCACTTGCACGCACCCTGAGTAGTCCGAAGGACGTATCGAAGGGTGCGCAATATCTTAATGTCTTAGTGGACGTTAGGACATTTGGACTTAAAGACTTTAGGACACAAGGACTTTAGGATTTTAGGACTCTCAGACAATTGGACTTTGTATTCTCTTAACGTCTTAATGTCTTACCGTCTTAGTGTCTATTATGCTTTTAAGGACCGTTGTTTGATCATTCCGCCTTTGGTATCCTTAACGCTGTGCATCACAATAAACGCATTGGGGTCAATTTTTTCAACTTCGGTATACATGCGATTAATTTCAAGCCGCGTAATCACGCTGTATAGCACATCTACATTTTTGGTATCCCCCCGCTTGCCGTAGCCTTTTTTACCGGAATAAACGGTTACTCCACGGTTCAATTTTTCAATAATTACCAAACGTACTTCTTCGCAATAATCAGAAACTATAGTTACTCCGACATACTCTTCAATTCCTTCTACGATAAAATCAAGTGCTTTGGAAGCGGCCAAATACGTAAGCAAGGAATATAGAGCAATTTCCACTCCCATGAGGTAGGCTGCGACTGAAAAAATCAGTGCGTTGACTCCAAGCATGATGTCCCCCACGGTGGCCCCTAACTTTTTGCTTAAGTAAATAGCGAGTACTTCGGTACCATCGATTACAGCACCCCCACGCATCGCGAATCCAATCCCTGCGCCTAAAAATACACCACCAAAAACGGCAATAAGGATTGGGTCTGTGGTCACTAAAGGCATGGATATAAAGCTTAAGGAAGAGCTAAGACCTACGATAGCGAGCGAAGATTTTAGGGCAAAGGCATTGCCCAGTAAGCGCTTACCCAATACAATAAAGGGCGCATTGATTAAGATAATGAAAATCCCAAGGGAGATGCTAGAAAACTCACTCGCTAACATGGAAATACCCATTGCACCGCCATCGATGAAGTGATTTGGAATAAGAAATCCTTTCAATCCAAAGGTAGCACTGGTAATTCCTAAAAGGATCAATACCGTATCTTTTATAACCCGGTTCATAGAGATAAAGATAGGTGAAAAGTACATGTGAGATAGGCGGAAATTGCATAAACACTTGTTGAATAGACAAAAATCCCCCGTTCCTTCGAACGAACCATTTCAAACTATTTTTTATCGTGCGCGCCTAGCGAATGACTTGTTTCAAGGGATCGGTTGCACGTTCACCGCTCAAAATTTGTATGTAATACGTTCCTGCCAATAATTTCAGGTCTGTAATGCTATAC